>CAZPAE010000033.1:0-8313 GCA_964584455.1 uncultured Thioalkalispiraceae bacterium | reverse complement strand
TGGTGATGACATCACACAACAGTTAGCCAACTACTATCATATCCAATGGCAAAACTATGAACATGATGATCCAACCGCAATTAATTTTGCCACCCAAACACCAGCCCAATTAGTCATTAACGCGCGTGCCGAACAACCTCTAGCCACATTAATCGCCTTTTTAACAGAACATCAAGGCCGTATTTTGTTTGCGGCCGAATCAACAGGCCGACGGGAAACGCTACTTGGTTTATTAAGAGAACACCAAATACACCCAACCATTTGTGATGATTGGCAGACTTTTCTGACTTCTACCGAACAACATTGTATTACGGTTGCGCCGATTGATAATGGTTTATCCCTCGATGATCCAGATCTACAAGTGATTGCCGAATCACAATTATTTGGCCAACAAGTATTACAACGTCGTCGTCGCCAAACCAGTCAACGAGATAATGAAAACATCTTCAAAAGCTTGGCTGAACTCACTGTTGGCTCACCAGTCGTACACGAAGAATATGGTGTTGGGCGATATCTTGGTTTACAAGTACTCAGTGCCGCCGGTGCTGAAACAGAGTTTTTAAGCTTGGAATACGCTGATCAAGATAAACTCTATGTACCAGTCTCATCACTGCACCTTATCAGCCGTTACACTGGCGTTTCACCTGAAGCTGCACCTTTACATAAATTAGGCAGTGGTCAATGGGAAAAAGCCAAACGTAAAGCACAAGAACGGGTACGAGACGTAGCAGCTGAGTTATTAAATATTTACGCCAAACGTGAAGCGCGACAGGGTTTCGCTTATCCCATTGATGAATCAAACTACCGTGCTTTTGCCTCGGAGTTTCCGTTTGAGGAAACCCCCGATCAACTCAATGCTATCGAACATGTCATCAAAGATATGGCTGATAGAAAACCCATGGACCACCTGGTGTGTGGTGATGTGGGCTTTGGTAAAACCGAAGTAGCCATGCGCGCAGCGTTTGTGGCAGTGATGGCAGGTAAACAAGTAGCAGTACTCACGCCAACCACACTGCTTACCCAACAACATTTACAAACCTTTCAAGACCGGTTTGCTAATTGGCCAGTACGGGTGGATTCTTTATCCCGTTTTCGTTCGAAGAAAGAACAAAACGCAGTCATTGATGGATTAGCTGAAGGAAAAATTGACATTGTTATCGGTACGCACAAACTGATTCAAAACGATATCAAGTATCAATCATTAGGTTTAGTGATTATCGATGAAGAACATCGTTTTGGGGTGCGACAAAAAGATGCTTTCAAAGCATTGCGCTCCGAAGTGGATATTTTAACCTTAACCGCTACCCCCATACCACGGACATTAAACATGTCTATGGCCGGTATGCGTGACTTATCGATTATTGCGACACCACCGGCAAAACGGCTCGCCATTAAGACTTTTGTATCACAATGGAACAACCATCTGATGATTGAAGCGGTCACCCGTGAATTAAAACGTGGCGGCCAGGTTTTTTTCGTACACAATGAAGTTGATAACATTCAAAAACAAGTGAATCGATTAGAGGAAATTCTCCCTGATGCAAAAATCCGTTACGCCCATGGACAAATGCGTGAACGTGAATTAGAGCAAGTCATGTCAGACTTCTATCATCAACGATTTAATATCCTTGTTTGCACCACTATTATCGAAACCGGCATCGATATCCCCAATGCCAACACCATTATCATTAACCGTGCCGATCGATTTGGTCTGGCGCAGTTATATCAATTACGAGGTCGTGTAGGTCGCTCACATCATCGTGCCTACGCTTATCTTATTACACCAGAACGAAAAGCCATGACCGATGATGCCCGTAAACGGCTCGAAGCAATTGAATCTATCGAAACACTCGGAACCGGCTTCACCCTCGCCACACATGACCTAGAAATACGTGGTGCAGGTGAATTACTCGGTGATGAACAAAGTGGTCAAATGCAGGAGATTGGCTATGCCATGTACTCTGAATTATTAGAGCGCGCTGTTAATTCGCTAAAACAAGGTAAAGAGCTCGACATCGATCCAAACAGTCACCTATCCGAAGTGGAATTACATATTCCCGCATTAATTCCTGAAGATTATTTGCCGGATGTTCACGAACGTTTAATCATTTACAAACGTATCGCCAACACCAAAGAGGCTGAAGAACGAAAAGAATTACAAGTAGAAATGATTGATCGATTTGGTCTATTACCGGAACAAACGAAAAATTTATTCTCACTGGCTGAATTACGTAGTACGGCGATGGCATTAGGTATCAGTAAAATCGACTTTGGTCAGCGTGGTGGTTATATTTTATTTAATGATAATCCGCAAATCGATACCGGTGCAATTATTGAGCTCATTCAAACCAAGCCACATACCTATAAACTCGATGGCCATCATAAGTTAAAAATCAATTACCAAGCAGATACTGCTAGTAAACGGATCGATTTCATCAAACAGCTCATCTCACAAGTATTGGTGAAACAAGCGGCATAATATCTGTCAACAAATGGAAAAAGTTTTGAACAAATGTACATTATTGCTTGTCGATTTAGGATAGAATAAGGACAGTTATGAGCTATTTATTCAGATTTTTTACCTTATCGTTACTCTATTTGTTCTCTGCCAGCACACTAGCGGCAGAAGTACGCTATTACGATATCGAGCTGATCGTTTTTGAAACCCTGACTGAGCAAGAACGGTTATCTGAAGTATGGAAAAACCAGCTGGACATTGAACAACCAGAACGCTTCGTTGAACTAGGTCGCCCTTACCCTGGGCCCATTCCCAAAAAATTTAATCCTAAGCATAGCTTCAAGCCTTTAAGGGCTAATCGATACCAGTTATCGTCAGAAGCAAAATCACTGGTTGAAAACGGTAATCGGCGTATTTTATTACATACAGCATGGCGTCAACCGGGTATGAATGCCAAAACAGCCTTGCCCATCCGTATCCGCAAATCATTTACCAATACGCCAACTCAAACTGCTAGCGACTCCCCTTTCACCCAGGCCAGTCCTGCAACAAAATCAGAGCTATCTGGCTTTATTAAAATTATTCTTTCACGTTATTTACATGCAGAAATAGACCTTGCCTATACCACTGGGTTACCTTTGCGTAAAACAAATGTGTTAACAGAAACAAATAATGAGATTATTGAGCCAACGATTTACCACTTAAAAACATCGCGTAAAATGCGCAGCAAAGAATTACATTATATTGACCACCCGACATTGGGCATTGTGGTTTTAGCAACACCTTATAAAACGAAATAAGGCTTATTCATCACTGAGTAGCGGAATCACGGTTTCTAATAATTCCTTTACTTGCCCCATACCTTGAGTAAGATGATATTCAATTTCATCTAATGTAATCTCACCCTCACCACGACCTGCTGCCATGTTGGCAATTACCGCAATACTGGCATAACATAGGCCCAATTCTTTTGCTAATGCTGCTTCCGGCATCCCTGTCATGCCTACAATGTGGCAACCATCTCGCTCTAAACGATCAATTTCCGCTGTTGTCTCCAAACGCGGTCCTTGTGTTGCCGCATAAGTCGCCGTTGTGGCAATGGAAATATGGGCTAATTCCGCTGCCTGAATGAGTTTTCGACGTAATGCTTCACAGTAAGGTTGGGTAAAATCAATATGCACAACCTCATCAGAGGTACCATCAGAATAGGTATGCTCACGAGACCATGTATAGTCAACAATCTGATCAGGAACCACCAATTGCTGCGGTGCTAAAACAGAGCTGATCCCACCTACTGCATTAACCGCAATCACTTTGTCTACACCTGCTTCTTTTAATACTGCAAGATTCGCTCGGTAATTCACTTTATGCGGTGGTATGGTATGACCTGAGCCATGTCGCGGTAAAAATAATACTTCGTTATCTTGTAACATTAAACGCGTTAATGGTGCAGAAGGTTCACCATATTGACTATTATGCACTTCACGCCGAATTAATGAGGTATCGGATAATTTAGTGAGTCCAGTACCACCGATAACTGCTATTTTCGCCATTATGACTCACCTCTCACTGCATAAATACCTGGCGCATTGCGTAAATAGTCTTTGTAATCCATACCGTAGCCAAACAAATAATGATCTCCTGTCTCTACACCGATATAGTCAATCTCTAACGGTGCTTTACGATCATGGCGCTTATTAACGAGTACAGCCGTATGAACATGGGCAGCTTGCTCAGCATAACAATAACGCACAATTTCATGTAAGGTTATACCTTCATCAAAAATATCGTCAATAATGAGAATAGTGCGATCTTTTAACTCATAACGGGGTTTTACTAACCAATGCAGCTGACCACCCTGTGTCTCACCTCGATAACGAGTAGCATGAATATAATCAACCTGTAACGGAAAGTGTAATCGTGATAATAAATGCCCTGCGGGAATAATGGCACCCGTCATAACACATAGGACTAATGGGTTGGCTGAATGCAAATCCGTATTAATTGCATCAGCCATTGTATCGAAAGCTTGTTGTACCTGTGCCTCAGTATATAGACAATCGGCATCATCAAAAACCGTATTGATTTCTGTTAACATTATCGTCCCATCCATTATTTATTATTGGCTAGCCACACCCTTTTCTAGCCCCTGTAATTCAATCCCTTCAGGAATATGTAAAGTTGATGTAGGAAACGCCATTTCAGCATTATGTTTCGTCACTATCTCACTAATCTTAAACAATACGTCCTGCTTGATCTGGTGAAACGTAACCCAATCTGTGGTTTTCGTAAAGGTATAGACAAAGAAATCCAAAGAAGAAGCAGAAAAGGTATTAAAATTAACAATCAGTGTTTGATCTTGAGCAATATCTTGATGTTGTTGCAACATGGATTTTACATCATCAACAATCGCCGGTAATTTATCCACATCGTCATAACGTACGCCAATGGTTTCATAAATTCGACGATGTAACATGCGAGATGGGTTTTCCACTGCAATCGTAGCAAAGACTGAATTAGGTATATATAAAGGCCGTTTGTCAAAAGTACGAATCACGGTTAATCGCCAACCAATTTGCTCTACTGTTCCTTCAATATTGCGATCCGGTGAACGTATCCAATCACCGACCGCAAAAGGTCGGTCTAAGTAAATCATCAACCCACCGAAAAAATTGGACAATAAATCTTTCGCCGCAAAACCAACTGCAATCCCCCCGATACCACCAAAGGCTAAAATAGCCGAGATATTAAAACCCAGTGTTTGCAATCCCACTAATATAGCGGTTATCACTACAGACACTTTTAGTAATTGGGCAATCGCATCAGCCGTGGTGCGATCAATGATTTCGCCCATCAACTCACCCTGGCGAATAATCCGTTCTTCAACCTGCCCAACGAAACGTACTAAAGCCCAGGCAATATTAAAAATAATACCTACTTCACGGATAGTCTCGGCCACAGCTAAATCGAGAACATCCAGCGCAAAGCTCAACCCTAGTACCCAAATCATGACACTAATAGGCACACGAACTGCTGCAAAAAAAGCATCATCCCAAACGGTTTTGGTTTTTTCTAATTTACCCTGTAACCGCTTTAAGAGCCGTTTAACAATAAAATCCAATAGCAATGCGATAAAAATGATCGAGAATATCTGCAGGATCCAAGCATCCTCCCCCGCTAAGCTCATAACCGCATTAATTTGTTGTTTTATTTGTTCCCACATACTTATTCCTCAAAAATTCAGATCTAATGTTGGATTATCAGTATATTGTTGTATACGTTTTGTTACTTCATGCCATTTGGCCATACCATGTAGTGCCTGACGTGTTATATTTTTCCGCCCATGCATTCTAGCCAAACGTGTATTAATAACGGGATCAGCCCAGTCCGATAGTGAATCGACGACTTCTTTTGCGCCCTCACGGTTATTACATACCAGCACCATATCACACCCAGCTTGCAACGCTGTTGCTGCCCGTTTTGCATAACTATCACCGACAACACTGGCCCCTTGCATATCGAGATCATCACTAAAAATAACACCGGAAAATGACAGTTTTTCTCGCAAAACCTGTTTTAACCAAAAAGAAGAAAAACCTGCAGGATGGGGATCAATATTAGTATAAATGACATGGGCAGGCATGATACCGCCAATATTCTCTTGAATCAGCATTCGAAAAGGATAAATATCCTTGTCATAAATACGATCAAAATGACGTTCATCTACTGGAATAGCAACATGAGAATCTTCGCTAACATAACCGTGACCAGGAAAGTGTTTCGCAACAGCCGCCATCCCCGCATCATCCATGCCTTTTATATAGGCATGAGCTAATTCATAAACTACCTGAGGCTTACGATGCAAAGAACGATCACCAATGACGGCACATTGTTGGTAGTTAATATCAACAACGGGGGCAAAACTAAAATCAATGCCGATGCTACGCAATTCTATTGCCATTAACCAACCAAGTTGTTGCGCTAAGTCCTTCGCTTGCTTCGGATGCAAATCATAAAGCTCACCAATTCGTGCCATCGCCGGTAATAGGGTAAAACCTTCTTTAAATCGTTGCACTCGCCCACCTTCATGATCCACCGCAATTAACAAATGTGGATCCCGTAACGCGTGAATATCAGTGACGAGTTGGGTTAATTGGTCGATATCTTTGAAGTTACGTGTAAATAGGATCACACCGCCGACGGCAGGACTTAACAAGAGCGTTTTGTCCTCTTCGGTTAATGCCGTACCGGCAATATCTAACATGACTGGCCCTAAAGACATGTGTCGCTATTCCATAATATAAACACGTGTACCGACACTGACTCGATCATAAAAATCAAGTAGTGTCGCATTGTGCATTTTAATACAACCATGAGAACTGGGTATGCCCATGGTGTCCTCATCTGGGCAACCATGAATGTAGATATAACGCCGCATAGTATCGACATTACCTAAACGGTTAAACCCTGGTTCCAACCCACTTAGCCACAAAATACGCGTCAGAATCCAATCCCGATTAGGGTGCGTCTGTTTCATTTGTGGCTGGTAAATTTCACCGGTTGGTCTGCGCCCGACCAACACACTATTTATTGGTAACCCCTGCCCAACCTTAGCGCGAATCACATGCCAGCCACGTGGTGTCTGTTCACTGCCATTGCATTCACCGGCTCCATTTTTTGCGCTAGAAATAGCGGTTTGCCAGGTACATACCTCATCCTGCCATAACGCTAACCGCTGTTCCTTCAGAGAAATATGTACTTGTGTTGTCGCCATTTTATGTCCAAGCGGTAAAAGGGTGTTCAACTAAGTTCACATTATAATAGCGCGGGTCATCCGAGACTTCTTCACCGACCCAAGCTGGCTTAGAAAAGACCTGCTCTTCACTAGTCAATTCAATTTCTGCTACCACCAAGCCTTTGTTTAAGCCTTGAAAAACGTCCAGCTCCCAGGTAAACCCTTCATGGGTGATATGATATCGTGTTTTCTCAATCAGTGGTGGCACACATAAAGTATCCAGTATCTCATTGGCTTCTTCCAGTGGTATAGGATATTCATATTCCTGACGCCGAATACCCAGGGTTGCACTTTTGATATTAATAAAAGCTTTATCACCTTCAATGCGTATGCGTACTGAAGCGGTCTTTGAGCCAATAAGATAACCTTGTTTATACTGCTTTCCGGTCAGCCCCGCTGTTTGCCAGCTATTATCGATGACCAAGAATTTACGTTCTATCTCGATACCCATAAATGACCTATTTTTTGAAAATAGCAAATGACTCTACATGAGCAGTATGAGGAAACATATCCATCACACCTGTTTCACATAAGCGATAACCATATTCATTAACCAGTTTCCCTGCATCCCGCGCCAAAGTCGCTGGGTTACAAGAAACATAGACAATATGCTTAATATCCAGTTTATGAATCATCTCCAGCACCATTTCTGCACCACTGCGAGGTGGATCTAAAAATACTGCATCATAGTTTAGCTGCTTCCACCAAGGTAATTCGTCTACCGGTTCCATTAAATTTGCCACATAAAAATGTGCATTATGAATATCATTTTTTTGCGCATTGACCTTGGCACGTTCGATTAAACTTGCTTCCCCTTCTACTGCCACCACATTGGCCACATGTTTTGCAATGGGCAAGGTAAAATTACCTAAGCCGCAAAACAACTCAAGGATATTATGTGTTTTTGTACAACCCAGATCCGTAATTACTTTATCAATCATCGATTGATTAATGGCATCATTGACTTGTACAAAGTCTGTCGGCAAAAAATCAAACTGGATATCATGGGCTGATAGACCATAGGTTAAACGCGGTTCAGCAGGCCATAATGGTGTAATAC
>CAZPAE010000032.1:0-11148 GCA_964584455.1 uncultured Thioalkalispiraceae bacterium | reverse complement strand
CAGCTCAATTGGAACCACTTATAATATCCCTAGTAACCGTCGGTTACTAGGGATATTATAAGTGGGTCCAATTGAGCTGAGCATTTTTTCAAATCGTATCAAAGCGGTTTGCGATGAAATGGGCGCCGTATTACAACGCGCCGCTTTTTCACCCAATATTCGTGATCGTTTGGATTTTTCCTGTGCCGTGTTCGACGCGCAAGGACAGCTTTGTGCACAGGCGGCACATATCCCCGTTCATTTAGGTAGTATGGCCTATGCAATGGCGGATATTGTCGCTCAGTTCGACTGGCGCCCCGGTGACATGGTCGTTGTGAATGATCCTTTTTTGGGTGGCACCCACTTGCCGGATGTGACCGTGATTGCACCGGTTTTTGTGACCAATACATTACAAGGGTTTGTGGCTAACCGTGCACATCATGCGGATATTGGTGGCCACAGTCCTGGTTCCATGCCCATCTCTACCCATCTGGAGCAAGAAGGGTTGGTGATTGCGCCGCAATTATTGATGCAAGCCGGTGCAATGAACCAAGCGTTAATGGCCTCGATTTTGGCAGCAACCCGTAGTGAGCAAGATAGCTCGGGCGACTTTGCAGCACAGATCAGTGCCAATAAAAGTGGTGTCGTGCGTTTAGTACAGTTAATTGAAGATGTGGGGGCGCAAAATTATCGCCAATACTTATCGGCTTTAAATGATTATGCTGAGCGTTTAGCGCTAAGTGTGATTCAAACTATTCCCAATGGTGAATATGATTTTGCGGATGTGATGGACGATGATGGATTAGGCCATACTGATTTATCGATTGTCTTAACCTTGCATGTGCAAGATGACAAAATACATGCAGATTTTACCGGTACCGCAGCGCAGACGCCGGGTAATATTAATTGTCCGTTAGCCGTGGTCGCTGCCGCCGTTTATTATGTCTTTCGTTGTTTAATGCCACCGCAAACCCCGGCTTGTGCGGGAAGTTTTCGGCCTGTTCAGATTACTGCACCATTAGGTTGTTTGCTGAATGCGCAAAGGCCTGCGGCGGTGGCAGCAGGCAATGTGGAAACCAGCACGCGTATTGTCGATGTGGTGATGGGGGCATTAGCCAAAGCGTTGCCATCACGTATTCCGGCAGCCAGCCATGGCAGTATGAATAATTTGGCGATGGGAGGCACCCATCAACAACAATATTGGGATTACTATGAAACCATGGGGGGTGGTATGGGTGCAGGACCATTGAATTGTGGTTTATCGGCGATACAAACCCATATGACCAATACCCGTAACACACCAGTGGAAGTGATGGAGTCTAATTATCCAGTGCGTGTTCGTCGCTATGCTGTGCGACATCAATCCGGTGGTGTTGGTTTACATGAAGGTGGTGATGGCTTAGTACGTGAGTTTGAGTTTTTGGATAATGCGACTGTCACGCTATTGACCGAACGACGACGACATGCGGCTTGGGGATTAAACCAAGGGCAGTCAGGTCAATGTGGTGAGAATCAATTAAACGATCAAGCTTTGCCTGGTAAGGTGATGGTCGACGTACAATGCGGTGATCGATTGGTAATAAAAACCCCTGGCGGCGGTGGTTGGGGTGCAAAGGTAAAATAATCATGTGTGGTATTTGTGGTGAATGGCGTTTTGATGGTGAACAACCACAACGCGATACAGTAGAGCGTATGTTATCGAAGTTGGAACGACGTGGTCCTGACTTTGGTGATATTTGGCAATCGGGTGCGATTCAGTTTGGACATCGTCGTTTGGCGATTATTGATTTATCAGAGCGTGGTAATCAACCCATGCATGATGAAAAGCTAGGCTTGACCATTGTTTTCAATGGCGCCATTTATAATTATCCGCAATTACGCCGTCAGTTTATTCAACAAGGTTATGATTTTCAAAGTGACGGTGATACCGAAGTTATTCTCAAAGCCTATGCAAAATGGGGCGCGCACTGTCCAACCTATTTAGATGGTATGTTTGCCTTTGCCATCTGGGATCATCGTAAAGGCAGTTTATTTGTTGCCCGTGATCGCATGGGGATTAAACCCTTTTACTATTCACAAACCGATAAACGATTTCGCTTTGCCTCCAACCCACAAGCACTGTTAGCAGCAGGTGATATTGATACCTCATTAAATCAAGTGGCGTTACATCATCAATTTACATTACATGGTGTGGTACCTGCGCCACATACCATTTTAAACGGTATCAACAAATTAGAGCCGGGTACCAGCATGTTGATCGACAACAAAGGTTATCGTCAACATCATCGTTATTGGCATTTAAATGCACAACGTCCACTGCGCCCAGTGGACGATCAAGGATGGCAAACACTGATCCATGAACAATTACGCGATGCGGTAGAAAAACGTTTGTTTGTTGCTGATGTGCCTGTGGGTGTGTTGTTATCGGGTGGTTTAGATTCTAGTTTGTTAGTGGCATTGTTAGCAGAATCCAATGTTAAAGATTTACTCACCTTTTCCATTGGGTTTGAAGATCAGCCAGAAGAAAAAGGCAGTGAGTTTGAGTTTTCTGATCAAGTCGTCGAACGATACCAAACGCAACATCATAAAATTCATATTCCCAACGATCAGGTATTAAAGCGATTACCTGAAGCGGTTAACTGTATGGCAGAACCTATGTTTGGCCAAGATGCGGTTGCGTTCTATTTGTTATCAGAACAAGTTTCAAAACACGTGAAAGTGGTGCAAAGTGGCCAAGGGGCAGATGAAGTGTTTGCTGGGTATTTTTGGTATCCGCAAATGCACGAAGATGAACAAGGCAACTATGCGGATCGGTTTGCGCGTTATTATTTTGACCGTGAGCATGAGGAATATTTATCGATGGTTTCGCCGGACTATCATGGCGAAGACTATACCTATCAGAAGTTGGATGCGTTATTAAATATGCCCAATGCAGATGAGTATATCGATCGGGTATTGCGAGCGGATGTCACCACCCTCATCGTGGATGACCCGGTCAAGCGAGTGGACAATATGACCATGGCATTTGGGCTGGAGGCGCGGGTACCATTTCTTGATTATCGCTTAGTGGAATTAGCCGCGCAGATGCCGCCCCATTTGAAATTGGGCTCCGGCGGCAAACATATTTTGAAACAGATCTCCCGAGGCTTATTGCCCGATGCCGTGATTGACCGGCCCAAAGGCTATTTCCCTATGCCGGCACTAAAATATGTGCGTGGAGAGTTTTTGCAGATGATGCGGGATATTTTGCTCAATGAGACGGCAAAGGCGCGCGGTTTGTACCAAGCAAGCTATGTAGAAAAGCTACTTTCTGAGCCAGATCAACACTTTACCCGTTTACAGGGGAGTAAACTGTGGCACTTGGCATTAATGGAGCTTTGGTTGCAAACCCACGTAAATGGACATTGAATTTGCTATTTTCGCCCATAGCTATAGTTGAGTAGATTATTAGGGTATTTTGTTTTAGATAGAACTGTATTAAAATTTCATAATATTTTAAGGTGTATCTGTTAAATGCGTATTTTAGTGGATCACATCAAGAGACTGAGCAAGAGGAGCACCGATGGACGTACTTGAACGAATTGATAAGATTGTAAAGGATAATTCTGTTGTCATTTTTATGAAAGGCACTCCCCAGTTACCACAGTGTGGATTTTCAATGCGCGCAGCACAAGCATTACAATCGTGCGGTAAAGAGTTTGCCCATGTGAATGTCTTAATGGATCCTGAGATTTTTGAAAACTTACCGCGTTATCAGAATTGGCCCACATTCCCACAAATTTATATCAATGGTGAATTAATTGGTGGTTGTGATATCACACTAGAGTTGTATCAGAAGGGTGAATTACAATCCATGGTCAACGAAGCAAACGCCTAAATGATCGAGATGATTTTCACAGCAAAGCCCGTTAGTAGCGGGCTTTGTTGTTTGTGCTAAATCATTTATTGATTGTTGAGTACACCAATTTTGCTATCCCACTGATTAACGATTTTGCAAAATAATTCAGCGGTTTTTTCTGCATCGTAAATCGCGGTATGGGCTTGGTCGGCTTGCCAGGTGATGCCTGCAGCCAGTGCGGCTTTGGCTAAAACGGTTTGGCCGTAGGCGAGTCCAGCCAGTGTGGCGGTATCAAAGGTGCTAAAAGAATGAAAGGGGTGTTTCTTAAGCTTGCAGCGTTCAATCGCGGCTTTTAAAAAGCTCAGATCAAAAAAAGAATTATGCCCCACTAAAATAGCGCGACTGCATTGATGGGATTTCAGCAAAGCCCGGATTGGTTTGAAAACCATTTCCAACGCGTCTGGTTCGGATTTTGCCATGCGAAAAGGATGGTGAGGATCAATCCCGTTAAACTCTAGGGCTTTTGGATCAAATTGGGCCCCTTCAAATGGTTCAACATGGCAGGCGATGGTTGCACCACAGGCCAATTGACCTGATTGATTGAGAATAATGGGGACCGCGGCAATTTCCAGCAAGGCGTGCTTGGCGGCGTCGAAGCCAGCTGTTTCCACATCAATGACGACAGGTAAAAAACCTCGAAATCGATTGGAAATCATATGTGTCGTTGATTCGCTAATTTGTGTACTCATCGCTACAGGATATCTAAAAGAGTGCTAAATTTATACTCAATTGACAATAAATTTATGAGAAAGGTCAGGAGAAATTGAATGAACTTTCATAAACGTGTAATAGGTCATCTATTTGTATTCCTATTATTGACGTTGTCACAATTGGCAGCGGCTGAGTTTGACAAGGGGATATTATGGCAAATCACCAAGCCCGGCTATCAAGCAAGTTATGTTTTGGGCACTATCCACTCTGATGATCCCAAAGTGACCAATGTTCCTGCTGCAATACAAGCCAAGTTTAAACTAGCCCGCAGTTTTACCGCCGAGCTGGATCTCAATATGTCGTCGATGTTGGCGGCACAACAGCAAATGTTGTTACCTGATGGGCAAAATTTGCAGAGCTTAATCGGGGCCCAACGTTATAGCCAATGTGTTGCCCTGTTGCAGAATTATGGTGTACCCGAGATGATTGTGGATCGCATGAAACCATGGGCTATTGCAACACAATTAAGTATGCCAAAACCCACTAGCGGTATTTTTCTCGATTTACAGCTATACCAACAAGCTCAGCAACGTGGTATCCCAGTGCATGGTTTAGAAACTGTCTCCGAGCAAATGAGTGTGTTTACCTCCATGACCACAGAGCAACAGTTAATGATGCTAGATCAAGCTATTAAAGATTATCCACAGTTATCACAGTATATTGGTACATTGACGCAGTTATATCTGCAACGCGACTTGCAAGGGATGCAGCGCTTCAGCGATGAACAAATGAAAAAAATAGATCCCCGTTTAGCGCAGACATTAGAAACTAACTTGGTTGTAAAACGTAATCATCGCATGGTGGAACGTATGCAGCCTCGTTTAAAAGAAGGCGGGGCATTTATTGCGGTGGGTTCATTACATTTGCCGGGCAAACAGGGTATTTTGGCTTTATTAAAACAACAAGGATATCAGCTAACCCGGGTTTATTAAGCTTGTAGTGTCCAGTGTACGGTTTCACCGGCCCGCAAAGGTAACACCGTTTGTTCGCCCAGGGTTTGAGAACTGGGTACCGTCCAGTCCTGTTTCACAAGGGTAATCTGAGTTTGATTGACCGGTAGGTTATAGAACTGTGGGCCGTGAATGCTAGCAAAGCCTTCTAACTTATCCAGCGCATTGGCTTGTTCAAAAATTTCAGTGTATACCTCAATGGCGACCGGCGCATTGTAGATACCTGCGCAACCGCAGCTAGATTCTTTTGCCCCGACCGGGTGCGGTGCACTATCGGTACCGAGAAAAAACTTAGCACTGCCGGACGTTGCAGCTTCAATCAATGCCAAACGATGTTGTTCCCGCTTTAAAATAGGTAAGCAATAATAATGTGGACGTATACCACCGCTGAACATGGCATTGCGATTGTATGCTAAATGGTGTGGGGTAATGGTTGCCGCAATACGCTCAGAGGCCTGTGATACAAAATCAACTGCGTCTTTTGTCGTAATGTGCTCGAACACAATATTTAATTCAGGAAAGTCCTGATGTAATTGTATGAGTGTTTTATCAATAAAGATTTTTTCACGATCAAACACATCTACACTATGATCTGTGCTTTCACCGTGCACTAGTAAAGGCATACCTTGTATCGCCATTTGTTCTAGGGTGGGGTAAGTTTTCTTAATATCCGTGACACCGGCGTCCGAATTGGTGGTGGCACCGGCGGGATAATATTTAACAGCATAAATGTGACCACTTTGTTTGGCTTTGGTAATTTCCTCGGGAGCCAAGTTATCAGTTAAATATAGCGTCATTAATGGTGTGAACGCCGTATTCGATAATGCGGTTTGAATACGATCTCGGTAGGCCAAGGCCAAGGCGGTGGTTGTTACCGGCGGTTTCAAGTTTGGCATGATAATGGCGCGAGCAAAACAGCGTGCTGTATCGGCCAGAACATTTGGCAATACCGCGCCGTCGCGGACATGTAGGTGCCAGTCATCAGGTTGTATAATGGTTAAAGTTTCCAAAGTCGTCTTTCTTTCGTTAGCTAAGTAACATGGGTAAAGGCCAAACTTGTTTTGTCAGGGCAATGGCGACCATCATAGCAAAAGTGCCTATGGCAAAAATAGCACTAATGAGAATCATTTTTTGTGAACGGCCGAATCGCAATGTGATAAAGCCCAATAAGATATACACAAAAAGTAGTATGATTTTTGCGAGCAGCCAAGGTTGTTCTGTCGGGTAAAATTGAAGGTCAAATATTAAGTAAATGGCACTTGCTAATAAAAGCGTATCGATAATGTGTGGCAAGATTTTAAGCCACTTTTGTTTTAATTGTTCCGGGTGGTGAAGTTTTAGAAAAACACGATAGATGAATCCCGTAATCGATAAGACAACGCAAATAAGGTGCAAGGTTTTGATCAACATGATGCTGGCTTTTTTTGACCGATTAATAATTGCATAGGCCAGTGAACTGGGTATTGGGTATCGGGTTCACCCCATGCCTCAGTCAGTGATGGCGTAATAAGTGATAAAGGATCGTCGCCTTTAGCTTCGCGATAATACTTACTCGCTGACCAGGTGGCAAGATAACCTAATAAATCAGCTAAGCGCCAATGTGTTGACATGGCAAACTCAGGTGGGGCGATGGAATCAAAGGGTGCCGGTATCGGCGCATAACCTCGTTCAATGATTAAGCGTTCTTTTGGCCAATAAGGGCCAACAATCTCATGGTAATAATGCTGAATAATGTTGTCGATGGCGGGCTTGATCGATAAAAGGTTATAAGACCAAATAGCAATAATGGCATTGGGTTTTAAAATTCGCCAAGCTTGGTCATAAAACTGCGTTTGATCAAACCAATGTAATGCTTGGGCAACCGTAATTAAATCAATACTGTTATCCGTGAAATCCACTTGTTCTGCCAACATAACACGGCCTTCAAGGTGCGGATGGCGGGGCAGTTGATTTACTTGCTGTTCACTGGCATCGGTTGCAATGACCTGTGAAAAATGTGTAACAAGTTGCATGGCTGCTTGACCTGTGCCAGTGGCACAATCCCACGCGCATTCATGGCTTGGGCATAAAGATGCGAGGTATTCAAATAAGGATTTAGGATACGTAGGGCGATAACGCTGATATTGGTCGGATTTTGTAGAAAAGTGGTCTTTAAAATGCGCCATTAAGCCAGTTCTTGGTCAATTTTGGATATCGCTAGGGCTGCTTCGTAACTGGGTAGATGAAAAACTAACCCATATTGCTTGGTTTTCTCATAAAGATCAACTAGCTCGGCGTGTAAATTTTGTTGCTGAAGTCCTAGCGCGAGGTTTGCCAAGATACGGACTCGCTCGGCACAGATGATAAACAGGAAGTTAGGCTCATTATTGACTTGGGTAATCAATTTATCAACAATACTTTCTGCCACTTCCCATAATTGATGCTTGATGGCAGCTTCTATCCCGATCAAGCTATAAACTAACACGTCAATATCCGTAAGCTTGTCATATTGTTTTGCGGCAGAAACAAACAAAAGCTCGGCGAACTCTGAATCAGCACTGGCTAATGCCAAACTGGCGCAAAGGGTTGGCGATGTTTTATATGAAGCAGAATTTTGCTGCTGTATTTGTGTGGATAGTTTTTTTAGCGTGCTATGTTCTTCCGCATAATACAACGCAACTAGTTGTAAGCCTGTAATAGTGTTTAGTTGTGCTGAGTCATGATCAATTCTGCATAGCTCTGATGCAAGCTCTGTATGATGTAATAATTTTTTGTACTGACCTTTTAATAAGCTGTGTAAGGATAATAAATACATCGACTCTTTGAGTATGGTGTGATCTTGCAATGTAGTGGCAAAATCGATGGTCGTTTGTATGTCGTTAATAGCTTCGTGGAATTGAAGTTGTAGCAGTTTTATTTTTGCAATACTAAGCTGGCCAGGCATTGCGACACCCAATGGTGTTGCTTGGCTCAAGTATTGGGTTGATTGCTCAAGATGTTGTTGTGCATCGGTTAGTTCAAGTGTTGCTAAATGACGCATGCCGATAGCCTGTTGAATGGTCGCCTGCCAGTAATCACTGCCTATTTGCTTGGCATGCTCTAGTGCTATTTTGAAATGTTGGTGCGCAAAGTGTGTTTGCTTTTGATGGCTTAATGTAAGGGCGTTATAGTAATAAAATTGGCATAACAGCAGATGGTCCTGTGTGGCTTCTAAGCTGGTTTGACAATTAGTTAGTAGATTGTTGGCAACATCGTACTGTTGATGCCCGATTAGGCCAATCGCCATTTGGAAATGGGTTAATGCTTGTTCTTGTGGCGTTTGTGTAACTTGTAATGCTTGCTCAAATGCTTGAATAGCACGAGGGTGCAATTCTGCTGCTAAAAGCATTTCACCCTTTAGCATTAAAGCAAAATAACTCTGCGGTGTGGATTGAGTGTATTTTACCGCTTGGTCAAAAAGCTGAGCCGCTATTTCTATGTCATATCTATCGCGATAACTGATGGCGGCGGCGAGAAAAGCATTGCCAGCGCCTAATTTCCCGGTATTAATGAGCTGTTGTGCATAATAAAGCGTGTTTTTTTCTTGGTAATATACCGCAATACTCTGGTGAAGCTGCTGCTTCAATTCGACCGGAATCAGCTGATAAACGGTATTCTGTATATTGGCGTGGCTAAACTGTAATGTGTTTTGTTGGGCTTTTATAAATCCATGGTTGATTAAGTGATGTGCATGGTAGTGCGGAATCCCGACCAAGGCGCTTAGGGTTTTCGCATCAAATCGCATTCCGAGAATACTGGCGATATAGAGTGCTAATCTATCGGCCTCGGTTAATTGCTCAATCAATTGCTTTAAGATATCTGCTAGGTTTAGCGATGCTGAGGGGTTGCCATCTTCGAGTTTATTTGCCCAATGACGAAGTAATGTATTGGTTTGTTGAATCTGTTGTGTCTGTGGAAAGGCTGTGCTGAGTTCGTGCTGGCTAAACGGTGTTAGCGACATCGTGATCAATGGTAAATGACTATTCAGCAGTGTGTTTTCGATGGTGCCCGGTGTCATGGTACACAAAACGACGAGTGGCAATGTGTTAACCAATGACAATAGCGTCTTTATATGTCGATGTTGCCAGTTAGGTAAATGATGGATATCTTGCAGTACGATAAGGGTTTTACCTTGTCGAGTAGCTTGGGTAATCACCAGTGTAATGAGGGCTTGTTCAATATACTGTCGACTAGCGTATTTAGCACTGCTAAAAATATCCAACAAATCGTGGGGAATGGGTTCAGCCAGTAAGTGATAAAAACAAGCTAAATAGAGTGCGTGTTTGTTAGGGTCGACATTAAATTGGTTAAACTGCAGCTCGATTTCGGTTTGCCAATTATCTTTTGAAGACCAGCCAAATATGGCTAATAACAAATCACGGATACCGTTTTGTTGATAGGGGTTAGGGTAGAAAAATTGGCTGTGGTAACAGGTGAGTTGATGCTGTTCAGCCCAGCTTATAACTTGTTGAGCAAGATAAGATTTGCCTATTCCGCTATCACCTTTTAATACAAACAGCTGCCCACGACTTTGGTTAGACATGTCATTGAGTGTTGATTGAATGAAGTCGCGTTCTTTCGTGTGGCTAATTTGCTGAACAGCCGGGTATGCTTTTGGAGTAGCTACATCGTTTGATTCAGCCTCCATATCAGCGTTAGTTGCATCGGGTTGGGTGCTGCGACGTGCTTTAATCTCTTGATACAACTTCGTTGTACGTGGTTCAGGTTCAAGCGACAGTTGGGACTTGAGGATATCTCGGCATTGATTATATTGTTGAATCGCGTCATCTAAACGCTCTTTTTGTGCATATAACAACATGAGATCACGATGAACTGATTCTCGGCACATATCCATTTGTAATAGGCGATGACATAATTCCACTGCAGAATCCCAGTCACCGTCTAATAAATGCTGTTGTGCTAACTCTTCAACGGCGCGGATATAATATTCATGCAGGCGTTTTGCCTGCTCATCAACCCAGTGTCGGAAGGGCAAGTTATTCAGCGAAAAACCTTGTAAGAATTTGCCTCGATACAATAAGCAAGCTTGGGTCAATTGTTGACGTGAGCTGGATTTTGCATTGTGCTCAAATTCAATGGCATCAATATGGGTTGATGTCAGATCGATACGCAGCTGATTATCTTCTTGGTAGACAATCCGATCAAAATCAGCAATATGTTTGCGTAAGTCGCTGAGGGCTTGGCGTAAACTATGGCGTGCTTGCTTTTCGGTGGCACCGGGCCAAAATAAATTGGCTAATTCATGACGGGTAAATGCCCGTTGCGGTTGCATGATGAGATAAATCAATAACGCTTGTGCTTTTTTTGCGCGCAATTTGATGATGTTATCTTGGTGATCTTGAAGTGTCAGACCACCGAGTAATTGTAATTTAAGCGAAACCATCCCCATCATTGCCCCAGTCAGGCTGTTTTTATTTTGACGTTTTTTTGCTTTAGCAATTTTCTTGATTGCATTTAGGTCCGTTAATGCCCAGCCGTCTTATATCGCAATGACTGCCCCTTATAGCATTAATGATACTGATGGAAATAAATCAGGAAACCGGCGCCGAGGGCGTGGCCGTGGCCGTGGTC
>CAZPAE010000031.1:0-11149 GCA_964584455.1 uncultured Thioalkalispiraceae bacterium | reverse complement strand
AAAATAGATTGCAACAGTTTTACTACTGGCGCATTGGTCACATCATCGCTGGCGATGAGTTGTGATAAATCGATATCGGTTTCAGATAATTCGGTTTGTAACTCTTCGGCTAAATTGCTAATTTCGCTGCGGCGGCGAAATACCATATCGATGGTTTCAATAATATCTTCTTCGCGTACCACGGCCAGTTTAATGGGGCACTTGAGCTGTTTGGTAAGCTCATCATAAGCAAAGATATCAGTGGCATCGGCCATACCCACCAGGAGCCCACCATCAGGTTCTTTTTTCAAGGCGATGGCACGATAGCGGCGCGATAAGATTTCCGGAATTAATTGAACCGTTTCTACATCGTATTGATAATGCTTGAGATCGATATAAGGAATATCAAGTTGGCGGGAAACCAGCTTAAGCACTTGCTCTTCTTTAACGTAGCCTTTATCTACCAGCACGCGGCCCAGCTTGTGACCACTACTTTTTTGATCGGCAAGCGCCTGCATCAGCTGCTCTTCAGTGATGAGCTGATGTTCAACTAATAGATCGCCAAGACGAATTTTTTTTCGAAGGGCCGGTTCGCCCATAACACAATCCCTAACTTCCGTGTGTCAGTAATTGTTTATCGTCGAATCAAGGGCTTGGCTTTAGGTAAAGCAATTATGATTTGTGGTGAATTTTTAGCTAGTGTGAGCTTATTGGTTAAGTTGTAGGCTGCCAATGAGATCGGTGACATGTTCCAACTGATGACGTCGTAGATAATCTACAATACCTGCATTAATTTTAGGGCATATGAGGGGGTCGTAAAATAAAGCGGTGCCGATACCAATACCAGTGGCACCAGCAATGAGGAATTCAATGGCATCATTGGCGTTGGTGATGCCGCCTTGGCCAATAATCGGTACATTGTGGGCCTTGCAGACTTGATAGACCTGGTGCACTTTTAATAATGCGATGGGCTTGATCGCCGGACCGGACAAACCGCCCTGGTTGTTACCAATGATTGGCTGGCGGGCTTCAGTATCAATGGCCATGCCAGTAAGCGTATTAATGACGGCGAAGGCATCACTCCCCGCCTCTAAACAGCGCCGAGCATTATCGGCAATATCGGTTTGGTTGGGTGATAATTTGGTGATGATGGGCTTATTGGTGGCACGTCGGCACGCTTCCACCACCCGGGCAGACATGGCTGGATCATTGCCAAACTGTACACCGCCCTCTTTCACATTAGGGCATGAGATATTGATCTCCATGGCATCGATGGGCGAATCATCAAATAAGCGAGCGACTTGCTCATATTCTTCCACCGTAGAGCCGGATAAATTAGCAATAAAGCGCGTTTCGCTAAAATCCAGTTGGGGCAAAATCTCGTTAACCACGTGGTGGGTGCCCGGATTCTGTAAGCCGATGGCGTTGAGCATACCCGCTGGTGTCTCAAAAACCCGGTGAGGTGGATTGCCTAAGCGTGGTTCAAGCGTGGTGCCTTTTAAGCAAACACCACCGATATCCGCATGGGAAAAACCTTGCACTCGGGTATATTCTTCACCAAAACCAACACAACCACTGAGCAGTACTAGCGGGGTTTGGAAGTGCATGCCACAAAAATCCAATTGTAGGCGGGCTTGATCGGTGTCGGTTAAGGTAATCGGTGCTTCAACAGTCATAGGGGTATCGTAGTCGTTTGAGGTACAATTTTATCTTTATTTGCTAGTAAAAGTCATTTATCGATGTTTCATATTGTCTTGTTTGAGCCGGAGATTCCACCGAATACCGGCAATATTATTCGATTATGCGCCAACACCGGCGCACAGTTACATTTAATTGAGCCTTTGGGGTTTGATTTGGATGATACCAAATTAAAACGCGCTGGCTTAGATTATGATGAGTACGCCTCAGTACAAACGTATTCTTCTTTTACGGCATTTGTTCGCGCGGTACAACCCAAGCAAGTTTATGGCCTATCTACCCATGGTACACGATCGTTTTATTCAGTTGAGTTTGAGCCTGGTGTTGCTTTTATGTTTGGTCCAGAAACGCGGGGCTTGCCAGCTGACTTGCGACAGGATTTAGGCACTGAGCATGTTTTACGTTTACCCATGCGAGCCGATAATCGCAGTTTAAATTTATCGAACAGTGCGGCGATTGTAGTGTATGAAGCTTGGCGACAACAAAGCTTTGCTGGAGCACAAAGCTAAAACAGTGGTTTAGATTTCCGGTTTAGGTCCGCGATTGGTTAAAGAGTTAACCGCATGCTGTGGTGACAGCCCTTCGTATAAGACTTTATAAACTTGTTCGGTGATCGGCATGGGCACTTGGTTATCTTGTGCTAAGTAGTAAATGGTTTTGGCAGTACCAATCCCTTCGATCACTTGGGCAATTTCTTGTTTTGCAGCATCTAAGTCTTGTCCTTTGCCGAGTGCCAGACCAAAGCGACGATTACGTGATTGATCATCGGAACAGGTTAAGACTAAATCACCTAAGCCGGATAATCCCATAAAGGTTTCCCGCTTGCCGCCTAAGGCGACGCCCAGGTGCATAATTTCGTTAAGCCCACGAGTAATCAGTGCGGCCCGGGTATTGGTACCGAAACCCATCCCATCGGCAATACCGGCAGCGATGGCCATGACATTTTTTGCAGCACCACCGATTTCAACACCAATCACATCATCACTGGTATAAGTGAGGAAGTACTCACTATGCAGTGCTTGGGCAAGCTCTGTAGCAAAGCGTTGATCTTTTGAGGCCACGGTAATGGCACCGGGTAAGTTTTTAGCAACTTCACCGGCAAAGGTCGGGCCGGAAACCGCTGCAATAGGAATCGTGATACCTAATTCTTCGCGTACGATTTGATGTAGTAATTTACGCGTGCCCTGCTCTAACCCTTTAGTGCCCCATGCTAAGCGATGTGCATCAGTTAATAAGGGTTTGAGTTTGTGCATAGTTTCACGAAACGCATGTGATGGCACCACGACTAATAGATCGTTACTATGTTTAATACAGTCAGCGAGACTATCGGTGACTGCGAGTGATTTGGGAAATGCAATCCCCGGTAAGTAATCTGGGTTTGCATGTTCACGCTGCATTTGTTGTACATGTTCAGCGTGGTGTGACCAAAGTAATGTATCGTGGCCGGCGCGAGCCAATTGCATGGCTAGCGCCGTACCCCAAGAACCTGCACCAAGAACGGCAAAGGTTGTTTGCTGATCAGTCATATAATCAGTCGTAATTAATGTGTTGCGACTTCTTCTTTTTCTGATGCGTTATTTTCTTGTGCTTGTTGTAGATGCTGTTCGTATAGGGCATCAAAGTTAATGGGTGTTAACAATAATTGTGGGAAGCCACCACGTACAACAATATCGCTTACCGCTTCACGTGCATAAGGATAAAGAATATTAGGGCAGAAGCTACCTAACATTGCGCGTAGATCGCTATCACCAAAACCTTCTATGGTAAAAATACCCGCTTGATGAACTTCTACTAAGTAAGCGGTTTTATCTGCATTTTTGACTGTGACCGTCACAGAGATAACCACCTCATAAGTGTTTTCCGCGATACCTTGGGCATTAGTATTTAAATCTAATGAATTTTTCGGTTCCCACTGTTCGGTAAAGCTTTGTGGAGAGTTTGGCGCTTCAAAAGAGATGTCTTTAATATAAATCTTTTGAATATTAAATTTGCCCTGTTGTTCTGTGTTGCTTGCTTCTGATTCGCTCATGATAGTGTGCCGTTAAATTTTAAATGAAAAGAAAATTAGCTATTGGCCCATTGCACTAAACTGTTTAAGTCCATTGCACCGGCCATACGTTTTATTTCTTGCCCGTTTTTAAATATCGCCAATGTTGGGATACTGCGGATATTGTATTGTGCCGCTAACATTTGCTCTTGTTCTGTGTCCACTTTGGCTAATTGCATATTCGGTTGTAATTGTTCTGCCGCCTGTTTAAATACCGGTGCCATCATTTTGCAAGGACCACACCATGGCGCCCAAAAGTCCACAAGAACCGGAACATCATTTTGGGTAATAAATTTTTGGAATTGTGCTTGGCCGAGGTTAACCGGGCTTGCATCAAATAGTTTGTGATGACATTTACCACACTTACCGCCTGCTGCAAGCTTGTCACGAGGTACGCGGTTGGTACTATGACAATGAGGGCAAACAATGTGTACGGTGTCAGACATGACGTTAGATATAACGTTAGGTTAAACCCAGTTTCTGGTTTAAATTGCCTTTTGATTCCAATGCATAAAGATCATCACAACCACCAACATGTTCATCATTAATGAAAATTTGCGGTACGCTAGTGCGCCCGGCAAGTTCTATCATTTCACTGCGTTTATGTGGCTCAAGGTCAACACGTATTTCAGTGTACTCAACACCTTTTTCTTCTAATAAATGGCGCGCACGAACACAGTAAGGACAAAATTGTGTGGTATACATAATTACTTTAGTCATTATGCTTATTTCTTCTTGGTCAGGGGTAAGTTATCTGTTTGCCAAGCCATCACACCACCGGCTAGGTTATAAACGCTTTCAAAGCCATGCTTTTTTAATATGGCACAGGCTTGTGCTGAACGTTGGCCACTACGGCAACCGACAATAATCGGTTTGTCTTTATGTTTTTCTATTTCGTTAATACGCGTTTTTAAATAACCTAATGGCATATGAATCGCATTAACGATGTGCCCTTTTAAATATTCATTTTCTTCACGCACATCGAGCACAATGGCATTGTCTTGATTAATCAATTGCGTTGCCTGGGCTGGGTTGGCGCTAGTGTAGCCTCGCATTTTTGCAGCAAAAAGACTATACACCAACAAGCCAAACACAAAGAGCCATGCAGTGCTTAAGATGTAATGATTTTGGATAAAATCGATATATTCGTTCATTTGGTTACCCTGTCAAAATAGTGGTTTTGACAACTATTAAACTAATGTGACACAGCCTGTTTTATATGAGCTGAACGTGACACATTCAAGTCAACAGACGCCACCAAAAGGCGATTATCGGCTTTATTCTTCTTGTGCGCTACAGAAAACTTCGCGCATCATCCCGATAAGGCGTAATGTCCTTTGATCATCGACTTTGTAATACACACGATTTGCATCTTTACGGGCAGATAAAATACCTTTGTCACGTAATATTGCTAAATGTTGCGATATATTACTTTGTGATGTGCCGACGTGTTCGACAATATCTTGTACGCTGATTTCGTTACCGCCTAACGTACACAAGATTTTTAGTCTAAGTGGATGGGACATTGCTTTTAAAGATCGGGACGCGCGGTCGATATCTTCATCGCGTGTCATGAGACCGTTTAAGTCTTCTATCATGAGTTGCACCATATATTTTGGATAGATAAGGTCTTATTATGTGAACCCATAATATCATTAGTGCTAGATACCATAGGTGCCCTTTATTAATAAAACATTATACAATAATCTACCATTTGAGTAGACATATCCCTGTTATTTTGATGAGTATTTTTTAAACATTCAACTTGTTTAAAAAATGCGCATTGCTGTTGACAACCAAATGAATTAGACTTTGTCTAAATAGAAACATTTTGCTAGGAAAATAAAGAACTTATCACCGATGTCTGATTTTGCGAAACCGATGTTATTGATTGTCCTGGATGGCTGGGGACATTCTACCGAAACGAAAAATAATGCCATTGCCGCCGCCCATAAGCCAAATTGGGATAAATTATGGCAAAAATACCCACATACCTTTATTAATGGCTCCGGCGCCTCGGTTGGTTTGCCGGCGGATCAAATGGGCAATTCAGAAGTAGGCCATTTGAACTTGGGTGCCGGGCGAGTGGTGTATCAGGAATTCACGCGGGTGAGTCGATCCATCAAAACCGGGTCTTTTTATACTAACCAAACATTGGTCGATGCGGTTCAGTCTGCTATTGATAATGATAAAGCGGTGCACATTTTAGGGTTACTGTCTCCCGGTGGCGTGCATAGCCATGAGGAACATATCCATGCCATGGCAGAGCTAGCTGTAAAGCAAGGTGCAAAACGAGTTTACTTACATGCCTTTCTCGATGGGCGTGATACCGCACCCAAAAGCGCAGCCGACTCAATTAAATTAATGGAAGATAAGTTTAAGGAAATCGGTGGTGGCCAAATTGCGTCTATTACTGGCCGTTACTATGCGATGGATCGTGATCATCGTTGGCCGCGGATTCAATTAGCTTACGATGTGATTACCCAAGGCAAGGCAGCGTTTCAG
This sequence comes from uncultured Thioalkalispiraceae bacterium, assembly GCA_964584455.1. Classification (GTDB taxonomy): domain Bacteria; phylum Pseudomonadota; class Gammaproteobacteria; order UBA6429; family Thiohalophilaceae; genus CAZPAE01. The sequence continues at coordinate 4,920 of CAZPAE010000031.1, read as the reverse complement.
GCGACCGATGCTATGGCCGGTTTAGAGGCGGCCTATGATCGGGATGAAACTGATGAGTTTGTGCAAGCCACAGCTATTGTGCCAGCCGGTTCGCAACCTGTGCGAATTGAAGATGGCGATAGCATGATTTTTATGAATTATCGTTCGGACCGGGCTCGGCAAATTACCCGTCCCTTTATTGAGCCGGATTTCGATGCCTTTGAGCGAGAATATATTCCTAAGCTCGGTGTCTTCGTTTCACTAACTGAATACAAATCTGATTTTGATGTACCCGTAGCGTATCCACCAGATCGGTTACAAAACGTATTTGGTGCTTATATTAGTAGCCTTGGCTTGCGCCAATTGCGGATCGCCGAAACCGAAAAATATGCCCATGTGACTTTCTTCTTTAATGGTGGCCGAGAAGAGCCGTTTGAATTTGAAGATCGCATTTTGATTAATTCACCCAATGTGCCTACTTACGATCAACAACCGGAAATGAGTGCGCCAGAAGTGACCGATCAGCTGGTGGCGGCGATACAAAGCGGCCAATATGATGCCATCATCTGTAACTATGCTAATCCGGACATGGTAGGACATACTGGTAATTTTGATGCAACGGTTAAAGCGATTGAGGCCATCGATGAAGCTATCGGCCGAGTGGTTGCGGCTGTCGATAAAGTCGATGGTGAAATGCTCATTACTGCCGATCACGGTAATGCGGAAATGATGAAGAACGAAGAGACTGATCAAGCTCATACTGCGCATACAACAAACTTGGTGCCATTGATTTATATAGGCAGAGATTTGCCGCTCATTGCACAAGGTGTGTTATCTGATATTGCACCGACCATGCTGGAATTAATGGGCTTAGAACAACCCACTGAAATGACAGGTCGTTCGTTAATCGAACCTCCTGAGCAGGCTAATAGCTAGTCACATTACGTTATATTCACACTAGGAAGTTGCATACTAGGCAGGTACACTGCCGATATGTTGCGATATCCGTCTGTGTTTCTTCGATTGATTGCTACGAGCATACTGGCGCTATGTTTGTTCATTCCTATTGTCGGCCTTTCTGACGACGAGCCAAACGAACAACAGCAAGAAGCCTTAAAAGACGTTCGTAAAAAAATTGATCGTCTACGTAAGCAAATCAATAAAACCCAAACTAAACATGATGCGGTACGTACCGAGCTGCGCCAAATCGAAGGTGAGATTAGCTCTTTGCATAAAGTGCTTAATCGATTAGGCAAAAAGCTCAAAAAACAAAAGCGCAAACTCAACAAGCTGCATCGTGATCGTAAAACCTTGCGCCGTGATCTATCCACCCAACGACGTTATCTGGCGCAACAAATCAAAGCTGCCTACATGATAGGTGAGCAAGAATATTTGAAACTATTGCTAAATCAAGAAGAGCCATCCGAAATTAGCCGCACTATGGCGTATTACGATTATTTTAATCGAGCTCGCCTGTCTCGTATCGAGACATCACAAACCACCCTGGATTCGTTGATTAAGCTAGAGAAGCAAATCAACAACGAAACGGCGGTACTCAAGCAAACCAAAACACAACAGTTGGCGAAGAAAAAGAAACTGGAGCAAGCCTCAGCATCACGGGCGATGGTTGTGGCGCGCCTCGGCAATGAGCTGGTTAGCAAAGAACAAAACTTGGCAAACCTATTGCAAGACGAAAAGCGCTTGCAGAATTTGATCAGCGAGCTGGACGAGGTCATTCCGGACATTTTGACCGAAGCAGGCAAGCGAACCCCTTTTGCGCGGTCAAAGGGCAAGCTGCGTTGGCCGACAAAAGGAAAATTGCAGGCCTTATTTGGCAAGCGCCGGGCCCAGAGTAAGGTCAGTTGGAATGGGGTTATGATTCTGGCCAAAGAAGGCCACAATGTACGAGCGGTGTCCCATGGTCGGGTCGCATTTGCCGACTGGTTGCGGGGTTATGGGTTATTGCTGATCATCGATCATGGCAATGGGTATATGAGCCTATATGGCCATAATCAGACCATATATAAAGAAACCGGCGAATGGGTCGAAGCAGGGGAAGTTATTGCGGGTGTAGGCCGCAGTGGTGGTCAAAAAGAAACCGGGCTATATTTTGAGATTCGCCATAATGGCAAGCCAACTAATCCGGTCAAATGGTGTCGAACAGGATAACTTGTCACGTGCCTGGTCCGGCAATTTACGTTAACATCTTGATTTTAGGAGAACCCAGATAGCGCAATGGGCGCTTGCGGAAGGAAGCAAATATGAAAAGTTTTACACGCAACACTCTTATCCTCACCCTTGGATTATTGCTTGGCGTTATGCTGGCCCTGGGTTACGGTGTCCGCGCAGAGCGGGATGCTACTAATTTACAAACCATTCCCGTCGAAGATATTCGCTCCCTTAGTGAAGTGTTCGGCAAAATCAAAGACAACTACGTTGAAGATGTCGCAGACAAAGAACTACTCGAAAATGCTATTCGCGGCATGCTCACCGGGTTAGATCCCCACTCTACTTATCTTGATAAAGAAGCCTTTACCGAATTACGTGTTGGCACCACCGGTGAGTTTGGTGGTTTGGGTATTGTGGTGGGTATGGAAGATGGCTTCGTTAAAGTCATTTCACCCATTGATGATACACCAGCCGATCGTGCAGGCATCAAAGCCGGTGACTTAATTATTCGGCTTGATAAAAAACCCGTAAAAGGCATGAGCCTAGATGACGCGGTGAAAATCATGCGTGGTCGACCCGGCACCGCTATCAAGCTGATGATCGTACGCGAAGGTAGCGATAAGCCACTGACCTTAAGCGTGACGCGAGATAAAATCCGAGTCAAAAGCGTCAAGTCACGAACTTTAGAAGCCGGGTTTGGTTATTTACGAGTAACCCAATTCCAAGAGCGCACTAGCAGTGATTTGAAAAAATCTATCGCCAAGCTAAAAGAAGAAAATGATGGCAAACTCAAAGGCGTCATTTTAGATTTACGTAACAACCCAGGCGGCCTATTAGATGCAGCGGTAGAGATTTCTGATATCTTCTTAACCGAAGGCAAGATTGTGAGTGTGAAAGGTCGTGAAAAAGGCGGCAACATTACGCATAACGCGAGACCCGATGAGTTATTAGATGATGCACCGGTAGTGGTGTTAGTGAATGGTGGTTCTGCTTCGGCTTCAGAGATTGTCGCCGGTGCCTTACAGGATCATAAACGTGCCATCATCATGGGTACAAAAACCTTTGGTAAAGGCTCAGTACAAACTGTTGTGCCTTTAGGTAATAACACCGCGATCAAACTAACCACTGCTCGCTATTACACACCATCGGGTCGCTCTATTCAGGCTAAAGGTATCGATCCTGATATTATTCTTGAGAATTTAAAAATTGCTGAACAAGAGAAGGCGACCAACACCTTAATTAAAGAAGCTGACTTACAAGGTCACTTGGAAAATGAAAAAGCTGAAGGCGAAAAAGGTGCTGATGCAGAGAAAAATAGCCGAATTAGTTTGGCCAATGAAGACTACGTGTTATACGAAGCATTGAATATTCTCAAAGGCATGTCTTTATTAAGTCAGCGGTAATGACGAGCAATATCGACAAAGGGAGTGAATCGCTATAAAGGGATTAACAATGCGTGTAGCCGCAGCAATGGTGTTAGCAATGATGGCTGCTGTCGCTCTGGCGACAGAGCCAGTATCTGCACCTAAACCGGCTATACCAATTGCGATAATCATTGATGATGTGGGTGACCGCCTACGTGATGGTGAGCGGGTTGTCAATCTGCCTGGTCAGGTCACCATTGGTATTTTACCTTATACACCTTTTGCGATTCGCTTATCTGAGCTAGCGAAACAAAAACAAAAAGAAGTTGTTTTGCATTTACCCATGGAAGCATTAGAAGACCGCTATCTAGGTAAAGGTGGACTCGATAGCCACATGGATAAAGCAAAATTCATGGCAACGCTGAAACAAAGTTTACAAGCGGTGCCTTATATCCGTGGTGTTAACAATCACATGGGCAGTCGTTTAACCCAAGACAAACAACGTATGGGTTGGCTCATGTCGGGTTTGTATGAACACGGTAATTTATATTTTCTGGATAGCCGCACCATTGATACGAGTCAGGCATACGATGCGGCTGTACAAATGGGTTTAGCTCATGCAACGCGAGATGTTTTTTTAGATCATAATAAATCTATCGCGAGTATGGAGCAGCAATGGCAGTATTTTATGAAACTGGCAAATCAGCAAGGTAGTGCCATTGCGATTGCTCATCCTTATCCAAGCAGTATTGTGTTTTTACAAGATAAATTAGAAAAGCTGGATACCTATGGTGTTAAGCTGATGCCGATTTCTAGATTGATAGAATGGCGTGAAACAAGAAGGAAAATTGTATGGCAAACCCCACCGTCCTCGTCCCATTAGCACAAGGCTGTGAAGAACTAGAAGCGGTGACCATCACCGATCTATTAACTCGTGCTGAGTTTGAAGTGGTGACAGTAGGGCTCGATGCGGAACCTGTAAAGGCGAGTCGTGGCATGGTTTTGATGCCGGATAAAACGTTAGATGAGGTGATGTCGGATTATTTTGATCTCATGGTATTACCCGGTGGGTTACCTGGAGCCGATAATTTGCGTGATGATGCACGTATATTACAAAAGTTACGTGATGTCACTGCGCAGGGTAAATATGTCGCAGCCATTTGTGCAGCACCCAAAGTATTAGTAGAAGCCAGTTTGCTATCAGGTAAGAAAATAACCTGTTATCCGGCTAGCTTAGATGAAGTAGATACAACGAACATTGAGGTTGTCGATGAAGCGGTCGTGATTGATGGTAATGTGGTGACATCGCGCGGACCAGGTACCGCGATGGACTTTGCATTAACCCTCATCGAAATTCTTGATAGCAAAGAAACCCGAGAACAAGTAGAGCAGGGGTTAGTGCGGTAAC
>CAZPAE010000030.1:0-11528 GCA_964584455.1 uncultured Thioalkalispiraceae bacterium | reverse complement strand
CAACCTTTAGAAACGTATGCAGCCGGTGAGCAAGACATAAAACTCGGCCGGATGTCGATTGATAAATCCTTTAAAGGTGATTTGGTGGCGACCAGTCAAGGTGAAATGTTAACGGCAATGACATCTCTTGCCGGATCCGCTGGCTATGTGGCTATAGAGCAAGTGAACGGTCAGCTTGCCGGACGTAAGGGGAGTTTCGTGCTGCAACATTTTGGCACCATGGCCCAGGGGCAAGACAAATTAATTTTAGAAGTGGTACCGGACTCTGGTTCACAAGAGCTAGTGGGTTTACGCGGAGCTATGTCGATAGATATTATCGATGGGCAACATTATTATATATTTGAATATGATTTAGAGGCGTGACGTAGCACGAACAAGAAGAGCAAAGCCCGATGCTATACATCGGGCTTTGATTGAGAACGCATTTAAAACCCGTCTTCGGCATAGAGCGTGGCTTCAGCCTGGGCATTTTTATCTTTCGTCAGCCATTTTTGTAAGTATTCTGCTTTCTTATCTTGGATACTTTGTGCATTATCCTTGGCCCATTGATGACCGTCAGCATTGGGTGTCATCAAATCAGTGTCTTTCACCATTTCATCAATTTCTGACCAAGGTTTATCTTTATGGATAGGCCGGAAGCTAAAGCGTGCTTTCCATAAACCTATGCGTGGCGTGACTAATGCATAGTAGGTTTTGCCTTCCGTGAGCGTGGCTTTCATAAAATCAGCGCTTTCACCAATCACCATGAACATATGCTCTCCGGGGGTAGCTTGATAGGCGATACGCGTCCCGGCAGAAACCGTGGAGATATATTGATCATCATCATACACTGAGGCTTGAATGGCGCCGCCTACAATAGATGTGCGCATAAATACCACCAAGGCTTTACCCGGTTGAGGTTTCATGGCGCTCGTGGCATCTGCACCGGTCACCGGTTGCAAATGACTTGACGTACAGGCTTGTATCAATCCCAATGTGATAATCAGCAGTGAAAGCTTGATAAATTTAGTCATAATAGTTCCCTATTTTTGTGTGGTTAGTGATTTTCATTGTCAGTATTCTAGTACTCTACCATTTTACCGCGTATTTACCGGGCTAAATCAATCGGTTCCGAACAGCATTCCATAAACTTGTGTAAAGACGCTTGAATTTTAGGTCTATCGGCCTTATATGGCCTATATCATTGAATTCTAATTAGTTTTATCAGCAGCATATTTTGTGGAGATTTTGCATGAGTGTAGATACAAAAAAAGAAACCCTCAGCTTCCAAACAGAAGTAAAACAATTACTTCAATTAATGATTCACTCACTTTATTCCAATAAAGAAATTTTTTTACGTGAGCTCATTTCCAATGCCTCAGATGCTTGTGACAAGCTACGTTTTGAGGCGATTACCGACGCCGGTATTTATGAAGATGATTTTGAACTCAAAATTCGCATTGAATATGACAAAGATAACAAAACCATCAGTATCACCGATAACGGCGTAGGCATGAGCCGCCAGGAAGTGATGGATAATATCGGTACCATTGCCAGCTCGGGTACTAAGAAGTTTCTTGCCAATTTAACCGGTGACCAAGCCAAAGATGCCAATATGATTGGCCAATTTGGTGTTGGTTTTTATTCTTCGTTTATTGTCGCTGAAACGGTGATGGTAGAAACACGTCGCGCAGGTGTGAGTAAAGATGAGGGCGTGCGTTGGGTATCCAGTGGTGAAGGTGAATACAGTATCGAGAATATCGAGCGAGAAAATCGAGGCACCACCGTTACCATGCATTTGCGTGATGATGAAATGGAATTCTTAGAGAGCTTCCGCCTACGTAGTGTGATTACCAAGTACTCAGACCATATTTCATTACCCATTGAAATGGTCAAGCAAGATGAGGAAGGTAAGGATACCGACGAATTCGAAACGATTAATAAAGCCTCTGCGCTGTGGTCTCGTAGTAAGTCAGATATCAGTGACGATGAATACAAGGAATTCTACAAGCATATTGCCCATGATTTTGAGGAACCATTAAGCTGGATTCATAATCATGTAGAAGGCACACAATCATACACAACACTTTTTTATTTGCCGAAGCGGGCACCGTTTGATTTGTTCGAGCGGGATCAGCAACATGGTATCAAGTTATACGTGAAGCGCGTCTTCATTATGGATGATGCTGAACAACTAATGCCAAATTATTTACGCTTTGTACGCGGTGTTGTTGACTCTGATGATTTACCATTGAATGTATCGCGCGAAATATTACAGCGTAATAAGCAGATTGATACCATTCGCGGTGCGTCAGTCAAACGTATTCTCAGTACTTTAGATAAAATGGCTAAAGATGATGAAGAGAATTATGCCATTATTTGGAAAGAGTTCGGTCGTGTCATAAAAGAAGGGCCAGCAGAAGACTTTGCCAATAAGGAAAAGATTGCTAAGTTAATGCGGTTTAGCTCAACGCATAATGATAGTGATGTGCAAAATGTCTCACTAGATGATTACATTTCGCGAATGAAGCCAGAGCAGGAGAAAATCTATTACATCACCGGTGAATCCTATAGTGCATTAAAGAATAGCCCACATCTAGAGCTGTTCAAAAAGAAAGATATTGAAGTGCTATTAATGCATGATCGGGTTGATGAATGGATGATGTCATACCTTAACGAATACGATGGCAAGTCCTTTGCCTCTATCGCCAAGGGTGAAGTAGATCTTGGTAAACTGGAAGATAAAGCAGACCAAGAAAAAGCCGAAGCGGCCAGCAAAGATTATAAGGACCTGCTTGAGAAAATGAAGCAAAGCTTGGCGGATAAAGTCAAAGAAGTGCGCGTATCTAATCGTTTGACCGATTCGCCATCCTGTCTTGTGGTAGAAGAGCATGACATGGCGGTGAGTATGCAAAAGTTATTAAAGCAAGCGGGACATAATTTGCCAAACCTACAACCGATATTGGAAATTAATACTGATCATGTTTTAGTGCAGCAGCTCAAAGAACAAGCCGATGAGCAAACATTTAGCGACTGGACACATGTGTTGTTTGATCAGGCGATGCTCAGCGAAGGTGGTCAATTAGAGGATCCGGTTACTTTTGTGAAGCGAATGAATCAATTATTAACAAGCAGTATATCGGCATAATTTTACCCTAAGGAATACAACTCATGCTCAGTCCACAACAAATAGCGCCTGGTTTTTGTAGTACCAACCAAAACAATGCGCAAGTTTGCCTGGATGATTTCAAAGGTAAATTAAATGTTATTTTGTATTTTTATCCCAAAGATGATACGCCTGGTTGTACTATCGAAGCCAATGAATTTACCGCTTTAGCCGATGAGTTTATGCAACAGGATACGGTGATACTCGGCGTGAGCAAGGATGATTGTGATAGCCATCAGCAATTCATTAATAAGTTTGATCTAAAAGTGATTTTGTTGGCCGATACAGCCGGAGAGCTTTGTGGCTTGTATGATGTTTGGCAGGAAAAAGAAAAGAATGGTGTGAAAAAAATGGGCATTGTCCGCTCTACTTTCCTGATTGATAAACAAGGGCAAGTGGTTGAGGCCATCTACGGTGTGACGCCACAAGGTCATGCCCAGGCCATGTTGGACAAAGTGAAGCAGCTCAATACCTAATTATTTATATGACTGCTTTTCATTTGGTCATAATCCTCGTTTAGAATAAGCACTGTTGATAAGTTTAGGTGAAGATTGCTCTATTGAGTGGCGGTGATAAACGGTGACATGGCTAGTTTTAACAGCGGCAGTATTAATGGTTTGGTTATGGTGGGACGGGCTTGGTGCAAAAGAAGTGGCCCGCAATGAGGCAAAGCGCCTTTGCCAACAATCAGGGGTGCAATTTTTAGATGATACGGTTGTGGTGAAACGTATGCGCCTATGCCGTCATCGTTCTGGGCGTTTAGGTCTTTATCGTCGTTTTCATTTTGAGTTTGCCAGTGATGGAGAGCAACGCTATCCCGGTTATGTGGATATGCTGGGCGATAGCGTATTAGCTTCCGAGATGTCGCCTTTTCGGATTTCCTAATGTAGTTGGCGTTGTTCTATCCAGTGGATTTTTTGTTGTTGTGATAGTCGGTAGAACCGGCGAAGCTCTCGTGTAATACGGACGCCATCACCAATCTGCATTAAATATCGATGTAACTGACGGCAGTATTTCGCGGCATAGGTATTGGCTAGCCGATATCGGCGAGCCTCTTGGTAACTGAGATCAGTGGCAAATTGTACTTGTTCAAACAACCACTGCGGCAAGTGTTCTGGAATACGGCCATTATCTTGTTGGGCAAACAGAGCCGCCGCAACGATGTATTTATCCACCTCTGCTTGTAGCTCTAATTCCAATTGGGTAATCGGTCGTGCGTGGGCGGCATGCCAGACCAGATACAAGAAATGGCTGATGCCCTCTAGCAGGGTGCAAAATGGCGCGAGATTGCTGCGGTGAAGCCTATCCAGTGGATCATCCTGTTTTAGTTGCCTGAGGAGATAATTGGCGAGGTACAAACTGATATCCAGCCCTTCATCATGCTCGTGGACAAGGAGTTGCTCTGGGCTAGTACGTGTGCAGGTCTTCAGTTGTTCGAGCACCGTATCATCAATTACGAAGTGCTCCACATTCAGTGGGGTCGAAACCTCATAGATATGTTCGAGTTGCTGCTGAAGTAGTTGGAGTTTGATGCCGTTTCCCCCTGTTAGGGATAATCCCATAAAGGTGCTACTTTTAAGTGTAGCGTCCAGTATGGCTTGCGGTTTTAATATCCCAAAAGGAAGGTGTCGGATAAATGGTCAAAATTGGCCGATAGTTGGGGGTAAAAAGAGTGTGTTCCCTCTTTTGTTCGGTTAAAATATCTACAATTTTTGAAATAGGGCCTATACTATAACTAACTTACGAGGACCCTGTTGGGGATTGCGAGAAAATCATGGTTCACGAACGTAGACAAAAACGCCGTATTCAATTTCAACGACCTATCCGGGTCGTGACACAAGAAGGTGATAAATCCTCTCTCATGTGTGTCGATTTTTCCATGCAAGGGATTGGGTTCTTTTCTTCTCAACCAAGAGACGTGGGCGACATCTTACGCGTTTCACTGAATATTGGTCACAATGGGCGAACCCATGTGCTCAATGCCTTAGGTGAAGTGGTGCATCGTCGCTATTACGATAAAAAGTTTTATGTGGGTATGCGGTTTTATCGCGACCAATAACATTATTGCTCTGTTTTCTCCAAACACTTAACCGCTCGCTAATGAGCGGTTTTTTTATGTCTAGTGTGAGCCAATGCTTATACTTATTAGTTAGTGGTTGCGTAATCGGCGATATAACCGCGTTGCAGACTGGTGATTAACGGTGCTTGTATATCGGCATCGGTGTGTTGGATTTGGGCAAGGGTTTTCTTTTGTTGTAGCTGATATAAAAAATCATATAAGGCGTCATCGATGACATCCATGCGCAGCGTTTTATGTTGGCGCCAAACAAATAATGCGACGCCTGCGTTATCAAGCTCGATAGTGTCATCACCGTCATAGTCATCTTGATTAGTTTGCCAGATACGATCAATCGGATAGTCCGAGCGGACCAGTGTGCCTGTGCCAGTGAGAATAAGATGGCTATGCAATACGGCTTCTGGGTCTAGGGACATTAAGGTTTGTAAATCTGCCTGAGGATCATCAGCGCTTTGTAATGCCTGATGCCATGCCCATTCCAAACGCATGGTATCCGGTAAATAAACCAGTGATTGTGCCGGTGCAAAGCCTTGTGTGAAGTCTGCTAGTCCTTGGCCATAATCATTGACATCGGGTGATAGCGAGGGGGTTTGTTGAATATAACGCAGACAAAGTGCATCAAAGAATGTTTGCCCCACCAACTTAACACTGACTGGATATATGTTGGCAAGTGCTTTGGATAGGCCACCAAAAATACTATCACGGTAGATTTGAATTTGTTGTTGAGCGCTACGCGTTGAGATATCAAGTTGTGGTGATAAACCGCTCTCATCATGATATAAGGCCGCTAAAAAATGCGCTTGTAATTCAGGCAGCGTCGACATGATAGGCTGCCAGGTATTTTGTTGCTTTATGTGCTTCTGCTTCTAATACAGAAAAGGCTGGAATGTCATTATCCCACTCAATCAGCGTAGGGCGGGCACCGAATAGTGTTAATGCAGTTTCATAAAGTTGCCAAACGGGCGGGTGGACTGCTTGCCCATGTGTATCGAGCAAATGCGTACCTTGGTCTTCATATCCTGCCAGGTGGATTTCTTTGATACGTGCTGCCGGCATCTGGCGTAAATAGTCATGGGCATCGAACTGGTGATTATAGGCACTGACGTAAATATTATTAATATCCAGTAACAAATCACAGTCGGCCAGTTGGCACACCCGGGCTACAAACTCTGCTTCGCTATACTCGCTATTGGCATAGCTTAGGTAACTAGACACGTTTTCAATCAGTATTCGTTGACCCAGCTTATCTTGGACTTGAGCGATACGTTGTGCCACGTGTTGCGCGGTTTGTTCAGTGTAAGGTAAGGGTAATAAGTCATGGGTGTATTGTTGGTGGACACCGGTCCAGCAGAGGTGATCCGAAATATGCACCGGGGCAAAGGTATCAATGGCCTGTTTAAGCTGGTCTAAATAATCCTGGTTAAGGGGATCGGTAGAGCCCAATGACATGCCCACACCATGAAATGTCAGCGGGTATTGTTCGCTGACCCGCGCGAGATGATCGTAGATGATACCGCCGCGACCGAGGTAATTATCAATCAATACTTCAAACCAGGGTGTATCCGGTTGTTGACGATGAATGTACTCGTAATGTGCACTGCGTAGTCCGATACCGACACCGTGAATGGTTTTTCTGCTCGTGGTCATGACTTTTCCTATATTTGTCACTAATTTAGGTATGAATCAAACCGTTCAGACTATGAACATTGTATAATGCTGTGGCTTAAATACGTTAACTACCTACCTAATGAGACCGTCTATAAGGGCGAAAACTTACATATATCGTAATTTTCCTTTTCTGCCATACATGGCGTAGCAAAAATCCTGTGAGGATTTTAGGCCAAATAGGGTCTAGTACTGTATGAAGACTGCTGATCTGACTTTTGAAGCATTGGTAAACGCCTATTCAGGTGATTTGTATCGCTATGCCTATTGGTTATGCAAAGAAGCCAGTTTGGCAGAAGACTTGGTGCAGGAAACCTTTATGCGTGCATGGAAAGCGTTAGATAAGTTAGAAAACCCGGCTGCGGCAAAAGCCTGGTTATTTACCATCTTACGACGCGAGCTTGCGCGTCATTTAAGTAAGCAAAAATTCGATACGGTTTCTTTGGATATGTTACTGGATTCCGAACAGCTTGCATTGGAGTCCAGTGAAATAGGGAAAATAGAGCATTGGGTATTACAGCGTGCACTCAAAGAGATGTCACATGATTACCTTGAGCCTTTATTGTTGCAAGTGATTGCAGGTTATTCTTGTGAAGAGATTGCAGATATATTGAGTATGAAAACGGGAGCTGTTATGACACGAGTTTATCGTGCTCGGCAGCAGTTACGTCAATACTTGACCAATGATGCTTTGTCTAAAAAGCGAGTAACATCATGAATTGCATAGAGTGCCGACGTTTATTACTAACTGATCCTAAATCAACGGATCCACAGTTAACTGCGCATTTGCAGTCCTGCGAGCAATGCAAGCAATTTGCGAGCAATCTGCATTCATTTGAGTTGGGATTGAAACAAGCTGTGATGGTTGACGTGCCTGAAGGGATGGCATCACGTATTTTATTACGTCAGCGCATGACAGAGCAAAAGCGTCCGCGTCGTTATCAATGGTTAGCACTTGCCGCAAGTCTTTTAATCACTTTTACATTGGTTGTGACCATTGGTCTTGGTCCAAGTCAGCAGCCAACCCTAGAGCAAGCTGTCTTCAAGCATCTGCATGACGAATTACATCATATGCATGAGAAAAATAATGTCAGTGTGTCAGCACTTAATTTGATTTTAAAACCGCATGGGGCGAAATTAAAGACGAACCGAACTATCAATTATGCAGGGGCCTGCCCCATTCGCCGTTACCAAGGGGCACATGTTGTATTAGATGATAAGAGAGGACCGGTAACGGTATTTATTATGCCCAGTGAGCCAGTAACACAACGCACAACGATTAATGATGAGCATTTCCAAGGTGTCATCATCCCTACTGCCAATGGTAGCGTGGCGATTGTGGCCGAGGAACCAGAGCAAGTCAGATCGGTGGAGCAAGAGCTCAAGACTCAGATGCAGATTATCTTGTAAATCCCGTTAATGGTGGGCTTAATTTCACAATAAAAGCATTAAGCTTGTGCGCCTGCGGCCGAAATAATCATTATGTTGTGGCCCACTAAAACCTTAATCTGATCACCTGTTATGGATGCGAAGCTGATCAATCCTGTGCTAGAGACCATGGTGAATGTGCTCTCTACCATGGCTAATGTCCAACCCAGTATGGGTAAACCCGCTATCAAGAATGATGAAATCGCGTTGGGGGATGTGACCGGGATGATGACCATGGTGGGTACCAAGGCGAAAGCATCCTTAGCCATTAGTTTTACCAAAGAAGCCATTATCGATATCGTCAAACGTTTATTGCGCGAGGAAATCACCGAGCTCAATGATATGGCCAAGGACATGGCCGGTGAAATGACCAATATGCTGGTTGGGGGGGCAAAGAATATTTATGTGTCTCAGGGCTATGATTTTGATATGAGCATCCCCGATGTCCTGGTGGGTAAGGAACATATTATTCACCATAAATTTGATGGTAAAACTATCTTACTGCCCTTTACTTCCGAAGTCGGCGATTTTTACGTAGAAATTTGTTTTGAAGAGTAAGCTTTTTTACCCCTAACCTCGTTACAATAACGGCCATGCTCCGTGGCCAGCTCCAATTATTACATGAAACACTACCACAGTATGGTAAGGTAGAATGGATTGGTGTGCGTCCAGCGCGTCGTGCCGAGATGAGCATACTCAAGGAGGTGGTTGTCACTGAGCAGCAAGGTTTAGCTGGGGATCGCTATGCGGGGCGATCGCGTAAACGGCAAATTACTCTTATTCAATATGAACATTTAAGTGCCGTTGCGGCTTGTTTAGGTCGCACCGATTCTATTGCGCCAGCCTTGCTACGGCGTAATTTAGTGGTTAGCGGTATTAATCTACTGGCGTTAAAAGAAAAGCAATTCTATGTGGGTGATGTGCTATTAAGCATGACAGGACAATGTCATCCCTGCTCACGTATGGAGGAGATTCTAGGCGCAGGTGGATATAATGCGATGCGTGGGCATGGTGGTATTAATGCGAAAGTGATTCGTGGTGGTACGATTCGTGTGGGCGATAAGGTGTACTACCGGTAATAAAGGGTGTGATAGGGAGAAAGCAAGGGGAGGTGGCAATGAAACGATTAGTCGTTTGTTGCGATGGGACGTGGTGCAAATTTGAAGCAAAAATCAATGGCTTAGATACGCCAACCAACGTTGTTAGGTTTGCCCGAGCAGTAAAACCGGTGGCCGATGATGGTACTACACAGCTGGTGTTTTATAACCAAGGTATCGGTACAGGGCGTTTTTTAGATCGTTTCTGGGGCGGTGTATTTGGCATGGGCCTATCCGATAAAATTTTGGAGGCCTATCGATTTTTAGTTTTAAATTACGAACCTGGTGATGAATTATTTTTGCTGGGCTATAGCCGTGGTGCCTATAGTGTTCGAAGCTTAGCTGGGTTGATTCGCAATAGCGGTATTTTAACCAAACATTACGCTGGGTATGTTAATGAGGCATACGAGTTATATCGTGATCGTAATGATGATTGTGCCCCGAACAGTCAGCGTTCCCGGCAGTTTCGGGCACATTATTCTCATGAGCCACGTATCAAGTTTATTGGCGTGTGGGATACCGTCGGGGCCTTAGGGATTCCCATTCCGCGATTAAAATGGTTTGGTCGTAGCAAGTTTGATTTTCACGATACTAAGCTATCGAGCTATGTTGATTATGCTTATCAAGCCATTGCGGTAGATGAGAAGCGTAAGTTGTATCGTGCGGCGTTATGGCAACGTGATCCGGGCGACGATAATGTGCTAGAGCAAGCTTGGTTTACCGGGGTGCACTCTAACATTGGTGGTGGCATGACCCGGGTGGGGTTGAGCTTGATCGCATTTCGATGGATGTGTGAACGTGCCGAGTCGTACTTAGACTTAGATGAAGCGTATATTAATCATTTGGATCCATACCCAGAGGATAATTATAAGCTGCCGTTTAATGACAACCCAGGTTTTTGGGGAATGCTTGGTAAGCAAGTTCGCCCAATCGGTGTCGTGGATAATGGCCAGGAGCTGATTCATACTAGTACTAAGCAGCGTTTAGAAGCGGAGCATTGTTGTTATCAACCTGCCAATGTGATTGAGGCATTAGCACGCCAAGTTCCTGTTGAGAGTTAAGTTGGCCGTTTAATCAGGCTTTGTTGCCACTGGGGGTTGGGCGGCTCACAGCATAATTTGATGCGTCGGCCAAGCTCGTTTTCATACCAGCCTTGGTGGTGCTCTAAGGGTTCGACTTCATACCCCCACCAACTTCCATCGGCATCTTGTGCTAGCCAGCAGACCCATTCGGGTAACATGCTGTAATCCATAGGGGTTTTTGGTATAGACATGAAGACTTGAATTTCTATTTTGGGCACCTAAATCTTAAGGTAGAGTATAATACTGGAAATCCCAGGTATGAGGTAATTTGAATGGTGGTACAGTCACAGATCGAGCGTAAGTTAGCCGAAGGTATTGATGCTTTACAGCACTTAGAAGTGGTGAATGAAAGTAGTAATCACAATGTACCACCGGGTTCAGAATCCCATTTTAAGGTGGTTTTAGTATCGGATCAGTTTGCAGATAAAAAACTGCTTGCGCGACATCGTATGATCAATGAAATATTGGCCGATGAGCTCCAATCAAAAATTCATGCCTTAGCAATCCATACTTACACACTCGATGAGTGGCAAGATCAAAATGGTAATGCCCCCATGTCACCACCGTGTTTAGGCGGCAGTAAGGCTTAGACAGCAGGCTGTTGATAAACGGTTTGCATTGCTAGTAACCGTTGTTCTGACTCGGTTTGTTGCTTAGTGGCCTCATCTAATGTGGCAATGAATTGGGTTGTTTGGATGATAAGTTGATTGAGTTGTTCAGGTTCAAATAACGCTAAGCTTGTTATTAAATCAACCTGGGGCTGGCTAAGTAAAGTGGGTACCAACTCATTGGCTTGAACGATTTCGTCACCACGCATTAAGTCAGCTACGAGTGCTGTGTTGAGTAAATCGAAATAAATGGCGCGAGCTTCTGTTTCATCACGCAGTTTTTGTTGCGCAATAGGGTCATCTGCTGCACCTTTCTCGATGCTGGACATACAGACGCGGATTAATTTAATTAATGCAGCCTGATGTTGCGCTAGATCACCCGCTAGGCTAGTGCTGGTCACATATAATCGTTCTAGCTGTGTTTTA
>CAZPAE010000029.1:11067-11556 GCA_964584455.1 uncultured Thioalkalispiraceae bacterium | reverse complement strand
ATAAATATTAAATATGTATTTAATAATCAAGGTCAACATTTTTCTACAATTATTGTGGAGGCGTCTGAGTGCATTAATGGGTAGGCCGTTAATCTTAACTGGTATGTCAAAAATACTTAACAAGCTTTGGTGCCCGACAGCTTTGCTATTGGGTCAACACTTAATTTAAACATTAGCTTGTAATAATGAAACGGAAGAATCTGATAGTCTATTTTTCAATTGCCACCATGGCCGGTGTTATCTTTGCGACTTATCCACTTATAGTAAGTATGAATCCATCAATAGATAAAGTTAGTAAAAAAATATCAGTGAATATTAATGAGATTACTCCGGGTGAATTCGTTGAAGTTAATGTTAAAAATCTTCCTGTTATTATTTTTCGCCCAAATAAAGAGTTTATAGAAGAACTAGTGTACTTAAATACGAAGGTGAACGGTCCAAATACAGATGGTATTTCCCCCACCTTTAATTTTGGACCGTTCACCTTCG
>CAZPAE010000029.1:0-11057 GCA_964584455.1 uncultured Thioalkalispiraceae bacterium | reverse complement strand
AAGGTGGGGGAAATACCATCTGTATTTGTATATGGACGTATAAGTACATTTAAAGGCTGTGTGTTGCAAAAACGGGATAAAGTCTATTTTGGCGATGAAAGCAAAAAAATTGGTGGCTGGGTAGATTTGTGTCACCACGGGGCATGGGATTATGCAGGCAGGTCACTTATTGGTGATTATCCTAAACTTCCTAATTTAGAGTCGACAAAGTATCGTATAAAAGAAGACGTTCTGGAATTTTATGAGCAATAAACCAGCTAATAAGTTAGCCTAGTTATTGCTAAGTCTACAAAGGTATCGGAGTGATTGAAATAGGTGTATTTTGAAAACTTATTTTTTAAGCACATTGACCCTTTGATTGCGTTTTGGTTATCTAAATATAGTTATGTTGTAAAAGAGTAATGTATGGAAGTAACAATTGACTTCAGTAAAATTCAAAATTGGGATACTTTTCATAAAGTGTTTTCGCAAGTAATGGGCTTTCCCAGTTTTTATGGGAAAAACATGGATGCTTGGATAGATTGTATGTCATATATTGACGATCCAGGTGCGGGTATGTCGGCTGTAACAGTAGGAAAAAACGAGAGCTTAGACATTAATGTCCTAGGTACAGAAGACGCTTTTAAACATTGCCTGGAAATTTTCCAGGCTTTTATAGAGTGCACAGGCTTTGTGAATCAGCGGTTCATAGAATCAGAGTCAGAAACAAGGCTTAAAATTATTGCAACACTGTAAAAAGATTGAGCGTTATTATCGATAGTATGCGGCACAGAATAAGGTGTTGTTGGGGTGGTTTTTTGTTTTTCTTCAAGCGCAGTTCCAATGCGCTGCGGTAGGGGGTAATGGCTATGCAAACGGTCTTGTTTTGGGGTGGTTTGATTCTCATAATGAGTGTTATCTATTTGGTTATTTCGCTGATAGAAATTACCATTTTCAATTTTTTACTAAAAAGAAAGTTTGATAAAACCAATTTATATAATGCGCTAATCATTATCCCATTGCAGTTATTCGTAGCCTGGATTTCGGCGTCTTTCGCGGGTAAAGGTATTGACCTTGCCTTTGGTGGTGCGGGTGTTGTGTTGGCTTTTGGTATTGTATCTGGGGGCCTTGTGGGGGTTATATTAATTCCGTTTACCCTTATTCGTAGAAATAAAGACAAAACTAATCATTAAAACGTTAAGCTGATATGGAGATGAATTTGTATAAATTGGTTTTGCTGATGGTGATTTACATGTTTCCTTTTCAAGTAATGGCTTCTCAGTTGAGGCTCCCACCTATTGAAATAGAAAAAACCTCACCTAGCTATAATAAAAAGAAGGAAAGATATGAATGCTTTGGTTCAAGGTTGAAAAGTGAGCGCAATAAAACAGATAAAGAAATGTTTTCGCTTTATTTGCTGTATTACACTTCAGCGGATTCTAATAGAAAAGCCATCCCTTCGCATATAAAATTATATGAGTCCATGCATAAGCATATGACGAAAGAACTGATTAGCGACAACGAAATTATGCTATCTAAAGCGAGTGATGGGGTTACATTGGTAACGCTGCCTTTTCATAAAAGTATCGTCTGGGATCAGTGGTTAAGGCGTCTTACAACCGAAAGAAATAATATCCAGATGAAAATATGCAAGTTGGATTGGTTTGATTCTCAGGCAGAAAAGTTAAGCCACATACCAATGGACTTTTTGACTGAATATAATGCGCTATTGAGTTCCTATGAGGCGCTTGTTGATCGTTGCAAAAAGCCAGATATCAAAGGGTGGACGCAGAGTCAGGAGGCAATCGATTTTGCAAACTGTCAAAATAACGCTTGGCGACGTGAACACAACCAGAAACTTAGGGAGTTAAAGTCTTATCGATCGCTCAGAAGGCGGTTTGTGCCAATATTAACAGAGCTAGGTTTAATCGATAAATTGAAAACACCACGCAAGGAATATCTAAAATAACGTGTTTCAGTAGTGATGCTATAAATAGCCTAGCGATCAATGCGCCTTTAATCATGGAGTAACACAAAAAACAAATAATCATAACGGATGCGGTGCATCAAGCTAATCGTTATATTCATAATTATAAAAAACAGGCTTACCCACACTATCATTATGACATCAAACAACCATCTTACAAACTGCGTGGGTGAACGTTTACCTAAATAAAAGTTCGTGTTACATTTTGTGATAGTAAGGAACACAATTGTTCACCTACCAAGGAAGCGAAAATATGGAACTACGTCACATTGGAGTAATCCACTCACCTTTTAAAACCAAAGATGAATGTCCTATTCAGCCGTCGTTTGCATCAGAGGCTGAAGGAACGGTTGAAGTCTCCGCTGCATACCAGCCTGGCCTTAAAAACATCGAGGTCTTTTCTCATATTTACCTTTTGTATTCCCTCGATAGGGCGGGTGAAATTGAGATGGTGCGTTCCACTTTCTTGGATGATGAACCACATGGTATCTATGCTTCACGGCATCCCTGTCGCCCGAATAGTATCGGTATGTCCATTGTGCAATTGGTAGAAAATCAGGGCGACACGCTGCTGGTGAAAGGCATCGATGTATTGGATAAAACGCCGCTGCTGGATATCAAACCGTACATACCAAGATTCGATATGATTGAATCTGCATCGGACGGCTGGTTGGCAGATAAAAAGTGGCACCCTAAGCCAGCTAATCGCGAATAGATTAGGTTTAGCTGAACAAACACAAATACTTTGACGCTAACTGCTATTTCAGTGGCAGGTGATGTTGCGTGTTATGCCATAAATAAGCACGTTTACCCTTTCTCGCAGTAACTCTTCTAATGGGTGTGCGATTCTAGAATATCCTATTCATCTTCAGTGTCCCTACCAAGTCATAAGGCTGGCATGCCTAATAGATAGGTTAAATGCATATGGACCTCTCAAAATACAAAGGTTTTGTTAGCTACACGAGGTATAAACTTCTAAAATAAGGCTGATACGGCTTATTAACGTTGGAACCGTCAAACATGGGTGGGCCTTTAAAGGATTTTTATCATGTTTTTTCATCGATATTCTAGTCAACAGAAGATGTCTATCAGGCCAAACATTCACTTACCGTTACTTTTTTGTTTCGCTTTTCTCATTAGCTGTGGTGGTGGCAGTGATGATCCTCCTAACTCTAATCCCCCAGCGACGCCAACGTTATGGGATAATATAAAAAGTAACGCCGCACCTTCGCTTTTGCTCAATACAGAGTTTAATACCCCAACAAGGCTTGCTAACGTGAGTACCCTTGCCTGGGAGGATGGCGTATATGTGAGTGATGATGGCTTACACTTGTTTTCTTTTTATGCGCCGGTGTCGCTTTTCAAGTTTCAGCAATATGTTAGTTCTTATCCTTATGTTGCGCCAAATGTATGTGCACCTATATCGGATTATATTCGCGGTGCCATTTTAAATGGCAGTGACTTTGAACTACAGCCACCGTATGATCTGCCGGACTCAATTTGTCATCATGGCAATGGTATTGTTCATTCTGAAATTGCACATGCCTCAAGAGCCTCGGTAAATGATGATTTCTCTACTTGGTCGCGACATGCGGTATCAACCAATTTTGTTTACGATGGTGGTTTTGCTGCAACTGATAACGGCGATGGCACGTATCATTTGGTGTATAGTCAATCAACCAGTGCTAACCAAAATGACATTTATTGGCTACCGAATGCAAATAGCCTCAACCCTGGCGCGGCAACACCGGTTTTATTACCGGCACCGATCAATACCAATATGCAAGAGGATAACCCCCACCTGGAAAGAATAAGTACTTCGGACTTAATTCTGTTATTTGATAATCACTATGAAACCGGTGGCAGTGGTGACACACACATTTCCTATTCTATCTCGACTGATAACGGTATCAGTTGGAGTACCCCTGTCATTATTGCTACCGGAACAATTAATGATTATACAGAGGATCTAAGTGGTCACCTTTACGCCGATAGTGCTAATAATTGGTGGCTTTATTTTACCTCTAACCGTGATGGGAAAGTCGGGGTATGGCGTATTCAACACAGCAATAACAACCTTATCACTGACTTTGATAATTGGGACACCAATTCAATTGAAAAAGTCGTCGCAGCAGGCAGTATTACAGGAGACATTGGTACCATAGAAGGCGTTGGAGAACCTTCCCTCACTGCTAATGGCGATTTATACTTTGTGGTCGTTTATTGTAAAAATCAAAGTGACCAAACCGCGTTTGATGGTTGTGATATTGACCCCTGGGTTGCGACGAAAAAATAAATAGAAATATATGATGGAGCTATCATTTATGGCAGGCCGAATAGCCATCCATTGCTTGATGACAGGGCGCATGAATAACTTAACCCATGTAAATCTAACAATTTGGATTCAAAGAAACTGGGTGTCCAGTGAAATTTGACTCAAATATGAAAATCTTCACTTACGAAAAGGCACTTAAGTTCGATATGCCAAAATTCGGTGTCCTTGGTTTAAATATTGTTTGTATAAAGGAATAAAAATGAAGGTGTTAAGAATTGTTTTAACTGCAATATTTTCGATCCTCATTGCTACCGGGCTCATATCTATTTTTATGGGGAAAGCACCTAGTCTTTCAATATTAATCTTGCTTGGATATATAGCTCTCGGGTTGGCATTAAATGGAAAAGGAGGAAAAATAATCCGATATCTATCAATTTTTATTAGCGGTATATTAAGCCTTTTTTTATTAGTAGCAGTTTATACTGTTGTCTCACCGCTTTTAGGTGAAAGGTTCGACTTGGTGCTTTTTGTTATAAGTATGTTAATTGGGTTTCTCGGTGCAAGCACCGTTTATTGCATTGTAAAATTTAAATAGGCATAAATTTCAAAAATACAGTAATAAGAAAAGATGCTCAAAATAAATTGTGGTGACATGGAATCAAATCAGGTTTTTATTTAAGAGGTATGTCCACTTGGGAAAATGTCTGGGTAATTGTTAGGTTTTTAAATATGTATAAATTCTTATTTTCTATTTTATTAATGTTTCAATCACTGGCTGTCTTTGCGGATGAATTATACCCATTAAAGGTAGGAAACTATTGGAAATATGAAGTAAAAGGTAAAAGCACTTATTTCGTAACTAATAAAGTGGTGGATAAAAAAGTAATTGGCCATAAAACATGGTACAAATACATTGAATATGGTGAAATATATTGGATACGAAATGGGAAAGGTGGGCAATATGAGGCTATGGATTGGCTCGACAATGCTAATCCTAAAACCAAACCTAAGCACGAAGTTCTTTTTTTTAAATATCCTTTGAAGTCAACTATCCAGTACAAAGTGCCAAGTAATACAATACAAGCATTACTACCGTTAAAATCTATTAAAACACCTGCGGGTGAATATCGTTGTATACTTTATAAGATGATTACAAAGGGCAAAGTTTTAGCTGAAAATTGCATTGCTCCTGGTGTCGGAGTGGTATGGAGTAAAGCGATATTTGATGGTGAGGTAGAGGTGTCTAGGTTAGTCGAGTATGGTGTTAAATAATCGGCCTGACGCATTAGCCATGTTTGTACATCTCATCGGTAAGGCATTAAAACTGCCTCATGCTTCCATATTAGCTCTCATTTACTGCTCGTATAATACGAATGGCAGTTTTTTCATCTTTAGGTGAAATCATGAAGTTGAGAATTTTGCTTTTTGCATTCATTCTTTCGGCTTGTACCGGCCACTATGATGTGGGTAAGTTTGACTTAGTTAAGGCTGACGAAGCGATGCTAGATCTCAAGAAAAAAAGTGCAAAGTATAAAGGTCAGATCCCCAAAGACCAGTGGCCAGAATATATCACTGCGATCGGTGCAAACCGGGTATTTATCACAAAGGAAGGTATCTATATTGAGCTAGACCGTTTTTTTGTTGATGAAAGTGGGTTATTTTCACCCTATGACAAAGCATTTACCGCCGACACCACTGAAGATCCCGCATACCTTCATCTTGGTGGGCAGTTATACAGTTATCATAGAAAAGGGTAGGCCATAGTTATACTTGCCATATGGTGGCTTCCCCGGTTTTATGCTTACCAAGTTGTCATTATAAATAGATGATTTCGACTCGGATAAATAGAGAAATTGATGTTAACTTAGACGATATAATTTAATAGTGATCAAATGAAAACAATGAAGTACATCATAACAATATTGGCTTTGAGTTTTAGTATTCATGCCTATGCTTCGGACCCTGCTGTGGAGAGTGCTTATGCGAAATGGGTTGAGTTTTTTGATGAGCATTTATGGGTGGTGAGAAAATATGAGCCCGATCTTTACTCTAAGATACTCGATGGTGTGCGGGTAGATCTTGAAAAAAGAAGCTCAAGGCAAGTACTACTTTGGAATGTGTTACGTAAGCAAGACATGCTTAAATACAAATATATCGTATATGCACCATTGAATGTGCTTGATGAATTCCATAGCAAAGAAATGGCGAAGATGGGCTATTTAATCAGCAATAAAAAGTTAGAGTGTATTAAGCTATTTTCAGAGTTTCCCGAGAATGTGAATGTTTTGAAGCTCATTCCCAAGGAGCTATTTGATACCAGGCAGCTTCTTGAAAAGGCGATTCTTGCTCATCGTTCTGGTTATCAGCCCGAAGCATGGCAAAGCCAAGGCGAAGAGGAATATATTAATGTTGTTGCTGCGATGAAGGAAAAGTATGGGGCAGAGTTTGATGAAATGATAAATAAACCCACTACCATGCGGTCTTGTGAGTTGCTACATCAAATGGACACCAATGTATCCAAGCTTCCTGATGATATAAGAGAAAAAGTACTTAGGTATTTGTATGCCCCTTAGGTGTGGTAAACAAACAGATAAACATTAACCCTAAAATTGGTTATTTAGATGAATATACCCGTTATTGCCGGTGCTATAGTTGCACTATTCAGTCTATACATGCTTACTTATGCTATACGAAGTTATAAAAAGTCGTTAGCCAGTGAAGGGTGGCCAACGGTCAATGGCAAGCTGGTTAAGGTCCACCTTTGGGGCGGGCGCAATGTTGATGGTGAGATGAAGGAAGTGGAAAAGTTAGATGTAAAGTATGAGTATACAGTCCAAGAAGCGCCATACACCGGAACAGCAGTGACGTATTATACATTGGTATACCCTGAAACCGCAGAGTTTGCAGACAGACATCCATTAAACAGCAACATCTCAGTTTATTATAATCCAGAAAACCCAAGTGAATCTGTGCTCATGGCGGGTCCGAGAAAAGATAATAAGCGTTATAGTGATATCATTCTTGGCTCGCTAGGCGTCATTGTGGGGGTACTAATCGCTGTAGCAGGCTGGTTAGGTGTTTTTGCCTAGTAGCATCATAGGTATATGAGTTATGCGGCTTTAAATGTACGGGTGGAAGTTAATAACCACCCGCTTTACCCTTACCAACTGTTACATCACTACCAAAGAACATCCACAGTAACCGTGCCATAACTTCAGGTGCGATAACGGTATGCTTATTATTGCTAGTTTGCATACCTTGGCGTAATGCTTGTCTTGTTTCTTTGCTACCGGTGAGATCAAAAATAATATCAACCGCATCACCCATTTCTACGACGTCTATAGCATCTTTATAGACGTGCACACCACTTTGCTGAAAACCAAGTGTGACTGGAGACTCTAAATCATCATGCGCTACCGCCACAATCTCGATGGGTTTACCGCCTTCTTGAATGATCTCAAGGAAATGCTCTGCGAATTCCTGGCCAATTTCGCCGAGCCCGAGTAGTGCTACTTTTATTTTATCGCTCATGTCTTATGCCTTTGAATGAATAATGTTGAATTTTGAGTATGACGTTATTCTCGTAATCTACTTAAGAGGGTATGGTTGGTAGTTATAATGTGAATTTTGATACCATTTTATTCAGTGAATGTGCCATTTCCATCAGTTCGTTACCCACTTCAGATATATGCTGAGAATCGGTTGATGTTCTCTCTGCCACGCCATTGATGTTAATGATATTTTTATTCACCTCTTCAGCCACAGCACTTTGTTGTTCCGCCGCACTGGCAATTTCCATGTTAATCGCGGAAATCCCTTCTACTGATTGGGTAATAGTATGTAGAGATTGACCTGCTTCAGAGGCTTGCTCCACACTGGATGCGGCCGCTGTTCTGCCTTTTTCCATCACGTCAACTGCGGTCGATGATGCGGTTTGTAATTTTTCGATCATCTCTTGAATTTCAAGGGTAGATTGCTGGGTACGACTGGCAAGTGTGCGCACTTCATCGGCCACCACCGCAAAGCCGCGACCTTGTTCACCGGCACGCGCAGCTTCAATTGCTGCATTCAAGGCCAATAAATTAGTTTGCTCTGCCACCCCTTTGATCACATCCAGTACTGAGCCAATACTTTCAGTATCTGATTTTAAGGCCTGGATCACTTGCGTGGCACTTTCTACTTCGGATGAAACCTGTTCAATAGACTGAATGGTTTTATTCACCACACTTTGCCCGGTATGTGCCTGTTGCTCAGCTTGTTTGGCTTGTTCTTCAGCTTGGGAAGTATTATTGGCAACTTGTTGGACTGTGGCTGCCATTTGATTAATAGCAGTGGCTACCATTTCTATTTGTTGTTTCTCGTTATCGATAGCGCTTTTAGATGTGTTTGCGGCATTAATCATTTGTTCTGTTGACTGTAATAGTTTACCGGCATAAGAGGAAATCATGCTTAAGAATTCGTGGTGGCTATTAATAAACTTATTAAAGTTTTTCGAAATAGTTGTAAATTCATCATTGCCTGATTCATCGAGGCGCTGTGTGAGATCAGAGCTACCTTCTGATAAATCTAATAAATTTTGATTCAGTGTCTCCAGCTTACTAGCGATAATGCGTTTGTACATAAAATAAAATACGCCAATCACCGTCATTAGTAATACAACTAATAAACCAATAATCTTATTACTTGTGTTACTGGCAGCAGCAATCTGCTCACCAATCGCACTATCAATTTCTAATATGCCACGCACCTGACCCAGCTTCCAATCGTTCTTGGGGGTGTCTGGGTGCGCGTTATGACAATTGACACAAGCATCTGCCACCATGGTGTCAGCGATAGCGACTCGCACATTGGTATCGACGCCACTGTTTTCCCTTAATACAAATACACCGGTTGGGTTTTGATTTAAGTAGGTCCAAGCTTGTTGCTGGAAATCGTCTAGCTGGCGTGATTTGCGATTAGGAAAAGGGTAAGGGCTATATAGTTTCAGCTTTGTCCCTTCTTTTTGTAATATTGTACTTAGGTCATGAATCATGGTGGCGGGTAGTGGGAATGTATTGGGGTTATCTTTATGGTTAATGCTCGGGCGCATGTCTGAACCACCGGTGACTTTCTTTACAATATTTTGCACATAGTATTTTCTTAATGTTTTGAACTGTATCGCGGTTTGTTGCGCGGCAAAAACGGTACCACCAATGACCCTTTCATTGATTTGGCTTGGTATGTAATAGATTAAGAATAAAATAGATAGTGTGAATAAGCCGATGATCGGCAATGAAAACTTCCAAAATAAGCTTATTCTTTTTCCTTCTGTTTGCATCACCTATCCTGTTATATGCTTGTTCAGTAATGATAATGATAGCGGCTATAGCGCTTACTTCTTAAGCAGATGTGTTCTAATCACAGGCTTGAATATGATACTTTTTGTAACGTTTATTTAGCGAATAATCGACATGGTTGCATATAGGTAAAGAGAACTTTATTTGCGGTTTATGCTCGATCAGGTTGGCATACTCATCGGAAAATAATCGTTCCAAATAGCGCAATAACATCAAGCAGATTAAGCGCATGAATTAGAACAGGTTTATATTGTGAGGTGGCAGATCTGACATCTAATATTGGTATGTTTTTGAGGATAGTATTACGGCAGCAAGATAATAACCATATGAAATCTTGCTTAGCGGTTTACATAAGGCACGTTACCAGTGATGCTTATGGAAATTATTATATTCATATAATAAAAAGGAGTATGTATGGGGGGAACAATGAGATGGATATTATTTTGTGGGCTATGTTTTCAGTCAATTTCATCCTTGGCAGATGATGCCATTAACGCGATACTCATGCTGGACTCATTTAATTCGTTTGACTGTCATCATCCTGGTGTGGAGTTGAGTGTATCGCAAAATAGTAGTGTAGGTGTGTTAGGCATATTCGATTGTGACACGGATCGCTCTACTTATGGTGAGACTAATGATAATGTGACAAACACATTTAGCCGGATCTTGATTCCTTGGCGATATGCTAAAGGTGGGGTATTCAAGACCGGGCCTTTCATGCAAGCCCTGATCGGTATGGAAAAAAGCGAATTTAGATCGACCCTAGGCTCCAGGGCCGATGTCACGTTTGTCGATTTTGCGTTTCATTATGGCTATCAATGGTTTTGGGATAATGGATTTAATGTGTCTGTGATGGGTGGCGTGGGCCTTCTAGTGAAAACCAGTGATGAGAAAGACATTGTCCAAAACGAAAGCAACGATGTTAGAGATTTTTTAGATAAGAATACCAAAACAAATATCCATCCCGGTGCGGGAGTTGTTATGGGGTGGCGGTTTTAGATAGATGTATTTAGTGTTTGAGAGTAACAAATGAATTTAGACATCAAACAAATTGAAAATACTAAAATAGCTAAAGTATCCCCAGAAACGGTAATCAACACAGTACAAGATGCCACGGATTTAATGGGAAATGCCGATTACCAGGGGGTAAGAAATATCGTCCTGGAAGAGAAAAACCTCCATGCTGAATTTTTTGATTTAAAGACTGGGCTTGCCGGTGAAATACTTCAAAAATATTCCAATTATCAGATGAAGCTTGCCATCATTGGTGAGTTTGAACAGTACAATAGCCAGGCGCTGAATGCCTTTATTGTAGAATGTAATCGTGGCAACAGTATCTTCTTTGTTGCTGATTTTGCTGCGGCAGTAAAAAAAATCATGGCTAAGTCTGGTTCTGAGCTTCAACTGTGATATGTTTCATCTCTGATTAGCCTAATAGGTCATCGAGATGGAAGAAACATTTCCAGCAAGAATACATGTG
>CAZPAE010000028.1:0-11638 GCA_964584455.1 uncultured Thioalkalispiraceae bacterium | reverse complement strand
CCTGTGATGTTAGTGACGGAAAAGCTATATACATCATCACAACACCTGAAATAAACCACATCAAAAAAAGCAGGCACATCGCTATGCCTAGCCAGCGATGTACCAAAAACAAATAGCGCTTTATTTTCATTGCGGTGGCAGCTCGTTAGAAAGAGAATGCTGCACTCAGATCAAAGGATCGCCCATCGCCCAATATCCATTGATTACCATAAGGAGCTAAAACATAATCTGCCGTATCAGTCAGATTTTTCCCACGCAATGTTAGTTTTGTCGACTTGTTGATTTTCCATTGGGCACTTGCATCCCAAACGGTATAGGATGGCAATTGAGCCGTATTGGCATCGTTTGAAAACCGTGTGCCGACATAGCGGGCACCCACACCCAGTGAAAACCGATTGCTTGCCAACCAGTTTACCCATAAGTTGGCGGTACGTTCGGGTACATTGCGTGGTGTATTGCCGCTAAAGTCATTACTACCGCTGACAAAGGTATCATATTCAGGTTTGATCAATGCAAGGTTGAAGTCTAGGCGTAAATAATTGAGCGGTTGCCAGAACACGTCCCACTCAATACCTTGCGATGATTGACTACCTATTTGACGTTGTACACCACCGGGATCATTACTAAGTATATTTTCCTTCACAATGTCATAGACTGCTAAGGTATGCTGGAACTGACCATTGAGTAAGGATTGCTTTAAACCTATCTCAAATTGCTCACCTTCTGCTAAATCTAATGTAGGATTGGTCGCAGTTAATATTGACTGTATGCTATCAACAGCAGTGCTATATTGCAGGTATAGCGATGTGCTTTCAGTAGGCTGGTATACAGTGCCAATGCGCCAACTTTCGCCGGACAACGTGTTG
The DNA here is from genome assembly GCA_964584455.1 of uncultured Thioalkalispiraceae bacterium. Lineage (GTDB taxonomy): Bacteria > Pseudomonadota > Gammaproteobacteria > UBA6429 > Thiohalophilaceae > CAZPAE01. The sequence goes on along the minus strand of CAZPAE010000028.1, from coordinate 10,772 downwards.
TCGATTTTGCCAGCTGTTTGTCCATTACTGCGCGCAAAATCTTCTCTTGTATAGTCGATTTCGTCGTAACGTAATCCCATGACCACAGACCAGTATTCATCTAGCTTAATTTGGTCGTCAATAAAAATGGCATATTGAGTGGTATCCGTGGTGTAATCAAGCGTTGTTTCGTTAGCCACACCGTCAACCCAAGAACCAGGGACGGGGTTTTCCAATGAAACACTAGTGGTACCGCCGTAGGGAGAGTTATTGGTGTGGGTAAAATCAATCTTATTAAACTCCACGCCAACACTTAATTTGTTTTCGAATGTACCCCCGTTGAAATCCCATTGTATTTCACTGCGGTTTCCCCATTGTTCCTGGTCATGCAGAATTTCGAGATAAAAAGAACGGTCAACAAGACCCGTGCCTGAGTTATAGTCATAAGACTCTACATTTCGCCAATGACGATCGACACTCATATAAAAGGTATCGTTTCGAAAACGAATATTGTCTGTAATTTGCCAGTCCACATGTAAACGAGGCCAGAGATCTTCGTACTCGATTAATCCATCTTCGACATTGTAATTGTTTCGGCGTATTGAATCGGGAACCGTACCGTTAACAAGTGGCGAACCCCAGTAAGGTGCCGCATCGGTTTTTGCGTAGTCAATACTAAACGAAGCAAGAAGATCATCTAATCGATATTGCAGTGTGCCGGCAAAGGCATTGCGCTCTTCTTCTGCACGATCCACATAACCATCCGTGTTATGGTTCACTGCATCAATACGATAGCTCAACTCAGAATTGATTGGGCCACTACTGCCAATGGCCGTTCGACGTAAATTATTAGACCCAGCAGTGAGCACTACTTCGTGTTCATATTCTTCTTCATTGGGCTTTTTAGGTACATAGTTGATTGTTGCACCAATGGCACCCACACCATTGATAACCGACCCTGGGCCACGCAGAACTTCTACCCGATCGATAGTCCATGTGTCAGCAGGGAAACTCACCGTGCCGGCGCCAACATAAAGCCTTATCCCATCATAGGTGTAAAGCACAGAGCTATGACCGTTAAAACCGCGTGCGGAGACAGCTGTGCCACCATTACCAGGGCTAGCGCTAGAGGCAATACCTGTGGCACGGGTTACTGCTGATAAAGCGGAAAAATCCCCTTTGCTAGTGATTTCAGTTTGGTCGATGGACTCAACACTGGCAGGTAACTCAAACAAGGATAGGCCCAAACGGTTTGCCGCAGTATTATCTTGATTTAACCCCAGTCCAACTGAGTTTAAATGCTGGCCTTCGATTTGTATTTCTTTTAGTAAAGTTGCGCTTTTCTCATTTTCAGTTTCTGAATAGGCCGATGTCGCGAAACAGAGGCTTAGGATCGACACTGAATTCTTGAAAAAACGCGTATTTGCTACTTGTAACATCTTATTAACTCCCAATATAGTTATGATATAACGTATCATCAAGGTATGAAATTTTTTACATTTTTGAATTAAATCCCGCTAAATTATTAAGTGTGTTTACCTTTTATCTGGGACATCCTTTTTTTAAGCTCCTTCAGCAAAAGGTTTCTGGCATAGGGTTTCATTGTTTTCCACTTTTCGCACTCTTGCCGTGTACGACCACAACCCAAACACCACCCCTTCGGTCCTGAGAATTCACATACATCAATACACGGACTTTGATGCCGCTTCACTTTCTTGCCTTTCAAAGCATACTCAATGCCTGTTCAACACCTGACTCAAGCTGTCGAAGCCGGTTAAACTCCTCAACAAGCCGTTGTTCCAGGTTTTTAAAGTTGAGCGGCAGTGTTCGTTGACAAATGCTGTAACCTTTACCGACGGTTTTATATCCCTTCCATTGTTTTATGCGGTCTTGTTCTATTTCCAAGAATTTTTGAATAAACAATGGCTGCGATGGGCAATCCTCTTCGGCATGCATACAGATTGGAAATGCTTTTTGTTTAATTTGAGGTGCTTCAATATAAGTTTCAAAATGTATTCCACCTTGGTTTTGATTGTACCAATTCGTTTTGTAAAGCTGCAGGTAAGTACCACGGTTATATATTTCCCAATCGTCCTCAAACCAACTTGACTGTTTAAGTTGTTTTTCGAGATTACGGAAAATGTTTTTGATATCTTTCATACAATTAAGTTATTCATTGAGGTTCTTAATGCAAACAACTTTGCAAAGAACGACGAATAAAGCTTTCGTCTAGGTCTTTTCCTATGAAGACCATACGATTGATCGATTCTTCATCATTCTCTAAAGGTTTGCCAGGTTGGCTGTCAAGCACCATATGAACGCCCTGAAGTACTACCTGGTGGCTTTCACCCTTGACGCCCACGACACCTTTCATGCGATAGATATCGGCGCCCTTAATCTGTAGAAATGCTTGGAACCATGCATTGATTTTTGATAAGTCGAATAATCCTGGTAATTCGATTGCAACGGATGATACTTCATCGTTGTGTTCATGCTCGGCATTAAAATAGTGTTCAGCGACAGGAGTATATTCGGTGTCGTCCTGACCTAATAACTTCAGGTTGAACTCTTCTGGTGTGTGCTGAGAAAAAACGGCTATGTGTTTCGGTGTTTCTGTTACATAGGTAAATTGATAGGATTGTTGGCCTTCGAGCTGGAGCTGATAACATTTCTCCGCTTCTGCAACAGTTTATCCGTGGTCAAGTGGCATAGCTGTTTTTGAAACTCCGACAAACACTGTTTCTGCTAACCCTAACACGGCTGCTTCAGAAGTTTCATTAACGTCAGCGATCAGAAAGCGCATATCTGGGTCTGGACCGTTTTCCAATTGAAAGCGATAGTGGCCTGCTGGTAATTGCCAAATGCCTCCCCACTCGAAAGGATATTCTGGCTCTAAGAAGTTGGGTTTCATCTCCATGGCACGATCAAGATTAAAACCACCGATATCCAGTAACTCAGCAATAGGCGCATCGGCCATGGTAGCCGAATAAAAGCCCGCCATTTGATTAATATCTTGTAGTCGGCTTTTTAGGTTACGCAGTTCATCTTGCTTAACTAAGTCAACCTTGTTAAGTATGATGCGATCTGCAAAGGCGACCTGGGCTAAGACTTCATCGGTATTGTCGTTGAGATGGTTGTCAACATGCTTGGCATCCACGAGTGTGATAATGCCATCAAGTTCATACTGTGCATCAATGTCTTCATCTATAAAAAACGTTTGCGCCACCGGTCCTGGGTCTGCCATGCCGGTTGTTTCTAGAATTACTCGGTCGAATTTATCTTTGCGCTTAGCTAATTCACCCAAAATACGAATTAAATCGCCACGTACGGTGCAACAAATGCAACCGTTATTCATTTCAAAAATTTCTTCATCAGCATTAATGACCAGTTCTTGATCAATGCCAATTTCACCAAATTCGTTTTCGATGACGGCAATGCGTAAACCATGTTCTTCAGACAAAATGCGATTAAGCAGTGTCGTTTTACCACTGCCAAGAAATCCAGTGAGGACGGTAACGGGGATTCTATTTGGCATATAAATATCCTTGGTTTGGTATTATATGATATCGATTAATCGGTTACTTCAATGTATTTTAAGTGAGGCGACTAACGATTCCATATTATGTCGCATCATATTCAAGTAACTACTTGCTGGGCCATCTGCTTCACTTAATGCATCGGAATAGAGACGACCACCAACGGTAACACCTGTTTCAGCTGCAATACGCTGCAATAATCGGGGGTTATAAATGTTTTCGACAAAAAGTGCTTTGACATTTTTCTTGCGTATCTGGTTGATAACGGCAGCGACATCTTCTGCAGAAGCCTCGGTTTCGATGCTGAGTCCAAGTGGTGCTAAAAACTGAATATCAAACTCACGGCCCAAGTATCCAAACGCATCATGGCTGGTGACAACAATACGCTTATTGGGAGGAATATTTTTGATTTGTTTAACGAGGTGCTGTTCTAAATCGTTTAATTTTTTAAGATACTGCTGTTGACGTTGTGTAAATGCCGCTGCATGTTGTGGTCTGAGTTTGATCAGTGTGCGAGTAATGTTATCGACATAAATACGCGCATTGTGAAAGCTTTGCCAGGCATGCGGGTCTGGCTCTTCGCCATGCATGATAACATCGGTCCCTTGGCTAGCAATGAGTTGATTATTTTTATAGCCGCTATTTTTTATCAAGCGTGCCATCCAGCCTTCGAATGCTAATCCGTTGAAGACAACTAAATCAGCCTTAGCAATCGCAACTGCATCGGAAGGTTTAGGTTGATAGGTATGTGCATCGCTATTACGGCCAACTAAATTCACGACACTGACGTGTTCTGCTCCCAATTCTTTGACCAAGTCTTCTAAAATTGAAAAACTGGTCACCACACGAATGCTTGTGTCATTAGCACTGACAGTGTTCGCTATCAGTAATAATAAAATAAAAATTGACCGAAGACAGATTGTGATACGGTTCATGATTTTATCCTGTGAGGTGATGCCTTGGATAGCGCTTTATAAGAAACCCGCCTTTTACACCAATAAAAAGCGAAACAACATAAACAGCGCCTAACGAAAGTACAATAGCTGGGCCTGCAGGTAAATCGAAGTAAAAAGAAAGCAATAATCCAGTGTAACAACCGGCAAAACTCATAAGCACAGAAATAAGCAGAATGCCATCGAGTGTGGTTGCCCAAAAACGGGCTGCAGCTGCGGGTAATATCATGATACCAATGGCCATTAATGTGCCTAAAGCATGAAAGCCAGCAACTAAATTAATCACCATTAAGAATAAAAAACCATAATGCGCTATTGAACTTGCATGGCCAAAACGACGTAGAAACGAGGGATCAACACATTCGATGACCAATGGCCGATATAAAAAGGCTAAGAGTAGTAAACTGATGCTGGCTATACTGGCTAATAACCAAAGTGCTGTGTTATCGAGCGCCAAAATATTGCCAAACAGTAAGTGGAATAAATCTACGTTGTTGTGCTTAAGCGAAATAACTAACACGCCTAATGCCAGCGAAATTAAATAAAACGCTGCTAAACTGGTATCTTCTTTAAGGTGTGTACTGCGCGCCACCCAACCGGCGAGTGCAGCTACCACAAGTCCGGCTACTAAACCACCTAGCGTGAGCCCTATCAAGGATAACCCTGACAGCAAATAAGCGATGGCCGCACCCGGTAATATAGCATGGGCCATGGCATCGCCAGTTAAACTCATGCGCCGTAATGTCATAAATATCCCGACTGGCACAGCGCCTAAACATATGGCAAGGCTACCGATTAATGCACGCTGCATAAATACATAGTCGCTGAAAGGGCTAAATAAAAGGGTGCTCATATCAGGCTGCACCTTGCGCACACCAGTGCGCGTGTTCATCAAAAGCTTCAGAAAGTTGCCTTGCCCGTTGTAGATTTTTCTCGGTAAGAACGTCTTTTGTTAGGCCATGCCCAATACATTCTCGCGCCAGTAACAACGTCTGGGGGCAATGTTGTTGAACATAGTCAAGGTCATGTGTCACCATGATCACGGTACGTTTGTTTTGATGCCATTGTTTTATGACTTGGGTGAGATCGGTTAAAGTCTTTGTATCAATGGCATTAAAAGGTTCATCTAATAAAATTACTGGCTGATCTTGTAACAAGACTCGTGCAAATAAGCTGCGTTGTCGTTGTCCGCCAGACAATGTGTTAATCATACGGTGCTCGAAACCTTGTAAACCTACGGCAGCTATGGCGTCTTTGCATTGTTTGTATTGCGGTGTACTGAGTGACTTTGAAAAACCAAGTTTGAGCCATAAGCCTGTTGCCACCAACTCAAATACAGTCATAGGAAAGCTTTTATCTAACTGGGTCTGTTGTGGTAAATAAGCTACGCTATTCGGGTGTAAGCCTTCAATATTTCCTTCATGAATGGTTGTGAGACCTGCCATGGCCTTTAATAAGGTTGACTTCCCTGCTCCGTTAGGACCCACAATAGCGAGCCACTCACCCTGAGCGATCGTTGCTGTGACATGATGCACCGCAGGATGTTGTTCATAGGTAAGCGTGAGATTGTTAATTTGAATGCTCATGATGAATAGGTAATACCAAGTACCAATGCCCATATTACTAAGCTTAAACCTAGCCCTAAACCCATACGGTTGAAGACACTCCAATGCAATAAGGGTTTTATTCGTATCATTTTTATTTTAGTCATGTGTCATCATTTACGTTTTTATCGGGTGTGTATAACTGCACAGTGTTGTTATCACTATCAACTTGCAAGTAAAAACAATTGGGACGGCCAGTATGACAAGCAGGCCCGGTTTGCTTAACCTGACATAAAATGGTGTCGCCATCACAATCAAAATACATCGCGACCAACTCTTGAATGTGACCACTGGTTTCGCCTTTTACCCAGAATGCATTGCGACTGCGTGACCAATAGGTCATTCGTCCCGTTTTCAATGTTTTTTCTATCGCTTCTTGGTTCATCCAAGCATGCATTAGCACATCTTTGCTCTCGTGGCATTGTGTTACCACAGGGATTAAACCTTGGTCATTAAAAGTTAGCTTTTCAATGCAATCGTGTAGCGAAATGGTGTCCGCTTCCGTAATGGATTCAAGTGATTGATAAAAATGATTCAGCATAGCTACGTCTTATTCGCCGAGTAGTTGTGATAACTGTGTAACCTACCTTGTTCACCGTTTTACCCAGTTAATTGGTGATACCCTGTCAAATAACTATATTGGTTTCTTAGATCATGCTGTTTGCGCCCATGCAGGGAATGGGTCTCGCAATGTTGTCCAGTAAGCTTTACCTTGCAATAACTCTTCTTCGCTTAATAGGCATTCATCCAGTGCTTGGGTGATGGCATCTTTATCCAAGCCTTGGCCGATAAAGACCAGCTCTTGTCGCATATCACCAAACGGTTCTACCCATAGTTTTTCAATGGCGGCGAGATAATCTTCGTCGGTAGGCCATTTTTCCTTGGGTACCGCTTTCCAAAACATGCCTGCAAAACCGTAGCGAGCAATACCACCAGCCTGACTCCATTGGCCGGCAAACTCAGGGCGTGATGCCAACCAAAAATACCCTTTAGAACGGATCAGCTTGCCATATTTTTCTGTGCTATGAAGAAAGTGGTAAAACTTTTCTGGGTGGAATGGCCGCCGTGCCATATAGCTAAAACTGCCAATGCCATATTCTTCCGTTTCAGGCACATGCTCACCACGCATCTCCTTCAGCCAACCAGGTGCCTGTTGTGCGCGCTCAAAGTCAAACAAGCCAGTGCTAAGGACTTCATCAATATTTACTTGGCCTTGAGCAATCGGAACGATTTTCGCGTGAGTATTGAGGGTTTTAAGAATAGCCATCAGACGTTCGATGTCAGTGGGTTTGGCTAAATCTGTTTTACTGATGAGAATCACATCAGCAAATTCCACCTGATCAACCAGTAGATCGGCAACACTTCTTGCATCCTCTTCGCCGAGTGACTCACCGGTCTCTTGGAGGGATTTTGCTTCGTCATAATCCTTTAGAAAGTTTACCGCATCTACTACGGTCACCATGGTATCTAGATCGGCTACGTCTGACAGGGAAACACCATCTTCATCGGCAAAGGTAAAGGTTTCCGCCACAGGCAAAGGTTCGGAAATACCGGTGGATTCAATTACCAGGTAATCAAACCGCCCTTCTTGTGCAAGCTTAGTGACCTCTTCTAACAGATCTTCTCGTAATGTACAGCAAATACAGCCATTACTCATTTCAACCAGCTTTTCTTCACTGCGATTTAGCGAAACTTCATTTTGTACTATGGCCGAATCAATATTGATTTCACTCATATCATTGACGATCACCGCGACTTTCTTACCTTGCCGATTATTTAGGATATGGCTAAGTACGGTGGTTTTACCGGCGCCTAGAAAACCTGAAAGTACGGTGACGGGGAGTTTGTTCATATGTGCCATAGTCTCTCTATATTAATTAATCTGGATTTTGCACAGTTAGACAGCTATACGAATAGTCATGATATGATACAGCGTATCATATTTATTGGAAAGCGGATCTGTCATCCAGGATTGCCTCATCCGTTTGCTAGGTGCTTTGTGTGCTTCTGGGTTGATTGGGGTTTGCCTCAGGAGAATTGGTTCTAATAGCTATCCACTTTACCCTTCAAATCTTTATAAAACAATAAACTATCGTTCTATTTCAGGTTTTCATATGAGTCTGTTGACAAATTAGGACAACCGTCCTATTCTGTGTTCGAATTTGGACAAACATCCTAATTTTGATTTTACTAAACCGTTAGCTGGGAGATGCGTTGGTGAGTGACAAAACAACACGAGAGAATATTGTTGCTGCGGCCGATCAGTTGTTCTATCAACAAGGTTATGAACATACTTCATTTACGGATATTGCCGATAGCGTAAAGATTTCACGTGGTAATTTTTATTATCATTTCAAAACTAAAGATAATATTTTACAAGCGGTGATCGAACTGCGTTTAGATAACACGCAGAAAATGTTAGCCCATTGGGAAAATGAACACGCACACCCCACCGATCGTATTAAAAGCTATATTCATATCCTGTTAACTAATTGGTCTAAGATTCAATATTTTGGTTGCCCTGTGGGTACTTTGTGCACTGAATTGACCAAGTTAAATCATGTATCTAAAGAGGAAGCCAGTAAAGTTTTTACCTTGTTTCGTAATTGGTTACGAGAACAATTTATTTTGCTCGGTCTGAACAAAGATGCAGATGAACTGGCAATGCATGTTCTTTCCTGGAGTCAGGGGGTTGCCACACTAGCAAGTACCTTTCGTGAACAGGCATTCGTTAAAAAGGAAGTGAAAAAAATGTGTGACTGGTTAGATTCCATTACCTCCCCTACTACTTCACAAAAATAAAACTAACAGGAGAGAAAGATGTTTATCATTTTGCTGCAATTTTCTGATAAGAAAGACCAAGCAGGACAATTTATGCAAGCTCATAATGAATGGATTAAGCAAAACTTTGATGACGGGATATTTTTATTAGTGGGGAGTCTGCAACCTAATATGGGCGGCGGTATTGTGGCACATAATACGACTTTGTCTGATCTTCAGCATAGAGTGAATGCCGATCCATTTGTTGTGCAGAATATTGTAAGTGCACAAATTCTAGAGCTCTCACCGGCAAAAGCGGATGAGCGGCTACAGTTCCTGGTGAATTAAATTAAACACGACTTTTTTATTTGTATCATAAGGGTATGATTGCTATTTATTTGATCGTATATGTAGAAAAATATTACTTGGCAGTTCTAACTTTTTATCATCCTTACCGTTAATCGTTACTTTTTCACCCACGGACAAGCCATTGAGTTCCAAATCGACAGATACTGTTTGATTCATTTTGCTAAATGTTAGATAAAATACATTGCCTGTCTGTGGTAATTGGGTAGAAGTGCCTAAAAGCTTGGCAGATACCAGGTTGGCATTTTTGACTACCAAGGTCGCTTTTGTCGCAGAGGGTTTATATTTGCTTGAGCTGATTTTTAGCCTCACTCGCCCTGTACCTTTTTCATCAGCAACTATAAAACCTGTGGTGGGTACGATATTAAATCCAGGTTTTGGCTTATCAGGTTTGGTAGCCATTTGATGACTAACATTAAATGAGCAGACCACATTTGAGGAGGCGCATGTACTATTCCTTGATAATGCATTAGAACAGGATTTATCTTTATCTAGTTGAGCTACCCTTAGCTGAGTTTTCTACTCGTTTATTACATTAGCTATATTCCATCTACTAAAAGATGGGAAAGTGATTTTTGTAAGTTTGCCTCGGTGTTTGACTTCAATATTGGTATCATAAACAATATTTACAACATTGCTGAGCTCTGTGTCATCAAAGAAAAATAGGGCTGCACACAGCTTATTTTGATCTAGCCTGGTACCACCTTGCATATGTACAGTAGCGGTATGTTTTCCATCATCCATGATCATGGCCATTTGTTCGGGAAACAGAATAGGATCTTGGGTTTGCGGTAATTCCAAACGTAGAGTATCTTCGCCATAGGCATATTGATAATAGGCAATGTCATTCCAAAGCTGTTCGGCAGCGATAAAATGATTTCCCTTACAAACATCATTGTAACGCCATGGTTTCTCTTGTTCACTATAAGCCTTATTTAATTCTACTTTTTTATCTTTCCCCTTCCATGTTTTACACCACTGGTTTGTTTTATTAATAAACTTAGTCCAGTTTGAGGTCACTACATAACCCCATAAGGTTTCATAACTACTATAAAGGCTTGGATCTTGATTAAATGGTTTAATTATGCCGTGATAGGTTAAATTTGCCATTGCAGTCTCCACATTAAATTTTTGTGGAGTTGATTTGACGACCACGCCTTTTTTTACATGTAGAAACTCGCTATAGGAATGTATGTGAAATGTTCTTTGGGTTGCTTCTGCATGTCTCGCTAGTGCCTTATCAACCATAATAAGTAATGTAACCGTCTCAGTTTTGGGTACCAATGCATAATCGGTTTTGATTTGCTGCATTGCCCCCATTCGTACGCGAACGACGTTATCTGCCAAACGACCTATCGAAAATAAACTATTAGTATCGCGCCCTAACGCTGCTTCTAACTGTTCTTTAACAGAACCTAAATTAGCGCCAAATGCATTACTTCCTAGAGCGCTTATGGCTAGCCCAAACTCACGCATTTTTCCTATTTCGGCCGATGAGATTGAGTGTTCGACACTATCAGTCGCAAATAAGGGAATAACAATGGGCAGCTTATTTTTGCTTGGATTATTCTTTG
>CAZPAE010000027.1:0-11798 GCA_964584455.1 uncultured Thioalkalispiraceae bacterium | reverse complement strand
AATAAAATTCTAAATTATAAGAAAAAAATTGGGGAATTAGAGAGGGATATATCATATATTTTAGAGCGTATTTCAAATTTTGAAAGTTATGTTAGAAACAAGCCTCTTTAGAGCGTATAAGAAATTACTATAATTAATAAAATCAACTATCAATAAATAAAGTGCTATTTATTATATAAGAGTCGTGAAGGCCTGTCTAAACTGCGGCTGAATAGCATGGTTGGATAACCTGGTTGGTGAGAGCTGAAAAGTAATAAGAGATAAACAAAAGCAGCTTTGGCTGCTTTTGTTTATGGATACTAGATAGTTTTTACAAGATAAAATGGTTTGTATCACCCACCTCAGGAATTAACAATGACAAGTCGTGATTCAATCGTGGTTGAGGCGCAAATGCTGATTCGCAGGCCTGTGGCGCAGGTTTTCGAGGCGTTTGTGAATCCACAAGTGACCACTAAGTTCTGGTTTACAAAAAGCAGTGGTCCGCTTGCGTTAGGTAAGAAAGTACGTTGGGATTGGGAAATGTTTGGGGTAAGCGATGTGCTTACCGTAAAAGCGTTTGAAGAGAACCAGCGTATTTTGGTTGAGTGGGAAAATGATCCCACGATAGTCGAATGGCGGTTTGAGCCGCGTGAGGCCAGTGCCACACTGGTAAAAATAGCTAACTGGGGTTTCCCGGCTGGCAGTGATGATGCATTGCCTTTGGCGATTGATGCAAAGGGTGGCTATACCATGGTGCTTGCTGGGCTAAAAGCATGGTTAGAACACGGCATTGAGCTTAACTTAGTGGCTGATCAGTTCCCGGATGGGTGTCCAGTATGAGCATGGCACGTAGGGCATTGATGCCGGTACGTTTAGTATGAAAGTTACCTACTTGGTCGCCACAAGCATGGATGGTTTTATCGCCAGAGAGGATGGCGATGTTTCTTGGCTAGATGAGATGAATATTGATGCAAGCGAAACGGGCTTAGAGGATTTTTTCCTTAGCATTGACGGCCTTGTTATGGGCCGTAACACATACGATTTTATTTTCAACTATGGTTCATGGCCATACGAGGATAAGCCCACCTGGGTTTGTACGCAGCGTGATCTGACACCATTGCCAGGGGCTAATTTGACTGTAGTCAGTGATATCGATGCGGTGGTCAGCAGGGCTAGGGAAAATGGTATTAAACATCTTTGGTTGCTTGGCGGGGGGCAGCTTGCTTCGGCATTTCTTCGCAAAGGGCTGATCACGCATTTGAGTATTTCTGAAATGCCCATTAAGCTAGGCCAGGGTATTCCTTTATTTGCTGAACACCGGTTAGATGATATTACTGTAGTGCAGCGTAACATTATTCAGAAGAAAGGATTTAAACAGATTGAAATAATACTCTAGGTATTAGCATATCATGGACTAACTTCACAGCAACGGAGAACAGCAGTGCAAGCATTTTCTGAAGCACAAAATACTAAGAAGTGTACCCATTCACCTAACTGCCATTGTGCCGATCAGACATGCTCAGTGCAGCATCAGGAGAATGATGAGTTGTTGCAGTTACAGCGCATGATTGGGAATCAGGGTATGCAGCAATTATTACAGCCTGGGAATCAAGCAGCTGACGAGGGGCAAGGACAACACTTAACCCAATCCACTGCGGCAAACAAAAGCAGTATGGTTGACTGGATTTGGCGATACTTCAAGCGAAGTGGTTGCAGTCCCGGTTTCCTAACCGCATTGATGAAACAAACTGGTCGTGGTTGCCAAGCGAAGGCGGTGATTTATGTTAGCTATGAGCAATGCGTAAAAAAATCGAAATGTAGTGAAAAAGAACAACTCAAGCACATCCAAAGTTTTGGTGATATGGTTTGCCAATTATTCTGTGCTGAGAAAAATTGCAAACAAAAATCACACTTTCAAGCACCGCATAAATGCGGGACCCAGCGCTGTTGGCGACCAGGTATTAAATATAATCCCTGTGCTAAAGCATGTCCTTATTATGCAGGTTGTAGCAATAATGGGTTAGCACGCAATGCAGTGTGGAATTGCCATTGTAGTGCACCGGCACCGCGGGTTTCCTAATAGCGTTAGTTATATCAAACGATGGTAGAATTATCATTTTATAAATGAGAGTTGAAAAGAAGATACTATGAATAAAAAGCTAATGGTTTTGTTTTTATTATTCTTGATGGGGTGTGATTCAAGGAGTCAAATTTACCAAGGCGATCCATATGAAGTGCTAGGTAATGGAAAGTGGGATTTTGAAAGCAATGAAGCGTTCTGTAAAGGGCAGTTTCATCGGCTCAGTTTTTCTGAAGATAAATCAGAAATGCTTATCGCATTTTATGATGAAAAAAGTCAGCTAGTACAAAAAAACACTTACACTATTTTGAAATATGACGGCGGTATTTTATATATGGATTTGAACGGAGAAACGCGCAAAGATGAAACAGGTAAGTTGGTTTCTTGGGCGTTATTGGTCAATAATGAAAAGCAATATTGTTGGCGTCGCCATGATTGGGGAGAGGCTTGTACAGGAGCATTTTTGAAGTGTAAATAGCGCCTTTAGCCTATGATGGAATAGCGAATGAATAAAGACGAGCTTACACCAGGCGCACCTTTAAACTATGAAGGGGTGCTTGATGAGTTAACGTGCTCAAAGTGGGGAAAAGTGCTTGGGTATATCACCAAGCCGATGATTAAGGGCGCGCTCATACCTTATTCTGAGGTCGGTGTGCCGGTCGATATTCAAGTCTATACGCATGAAAATGATCCTAATATTTATAAGCAGCGTATTTATTCGCTGCGTAATCGCAAGCCTATCATGTTTACCTCCCATATGCGTCGGGCTAAAAACGGTGATGTATTAGAATATGTCGGTATGGGGCTAGGCATGAAGTTGATCGTTTTTGAAAAAGAGACTAACTTACATTTTGAGAGCGACGGTTATTTTTGGGATATCGGTTTTTGCAGAATTCCTATCCCAGCAATTTTTACACCGGGTAAAACGTTTTTAAAGCATATGAATGAAAGCCCTGGGCGATTCAGTATTCGCATTGAGATTGTTCACCCCCTTTTGGGTACTACCTTTGTTCAAGCTGGCGCTTTTAATGAAAAGGCAAAATCAATTTAATGACTGGTCTTCTATAAACAAACCCATCATGAGGAAAAATATGAAACCATTTATCGTTATATTATGTGCTGTTATGTTTATTCCTGCTAGTGTATTACATGCTGATAATGGAACCAGTGCAGCAGAAGCAACGCAAGCAGTCGTACAGTGGCAGCCGGGTATTAACATTGAAACTTTTTGGATGGACTATGCTAACTCTAAAGGCGGTCTTACTTGGGGAAAGTCCAAGACATATCCGGAGTATGAGAAAGTAAAAGAGGGCGATACGATTCTTATACAAGTAGCGCAAGGACCATGCTTGATGGAGTTTTTTCATGAGCGCTGGCGTAGAGCCAATGATGTCCGACGTTGGGATCCATCTGTTAATGAGTATGGTGGTTGTCCTTACGTGTTCGATTAGCCGAAAGTATGTTTTGCTAGTGATGGTATGGTGTTAAGTAGTCTAAATAGTTTGAAAATGAAAACGGAGTGAAAAAGCTGGCTATTTTTTCACTCCGTCTTTTTGTTATTAGAGTAATAAATTAAAAGACCGGGACTAAATGATAGCCTTGTTCCTGATAGCCGATTAGAGAAATAAAACCATCACCTACGACTTTCATACCAGGGAATAGGGTTTTATTATCGATACCAAATACTTGTGTCGCAATGGCGCATATTTCTTGCTTAATACCTAGTTCAACAAGCCCGGCAACATTGGCTTCAATGTCCAGCAATATATCAGTGGTAACGGCTTTTTCAACGGCTTCAGAGGGTGACTTAGATAGATACTTCACGCTAGGGCCAATATAAACCATTACAAAGTCAGGTTTTACACCTTGCTCTTGCATGCGCTTATAGCTGCCTTGTATGAGTGATAAGTAGAGATTAAGTTTCTTCGCATCGCCGATGTCAATCAAGAAAACACCTTTACCTACTTTCATATTACCAATGGCGTCACGATCATTTATTGGAGGGGTAGCTGCATGTAGCGGCAGGCTTGTGAGCATGACGAATACAACAACGAAAAATGTAGCTAATTTGTTTTTCACATTAATTCCTCTAAGTGGGCGTAGTAAAGTTAGTTTATGCTGTTGCGACTGCTCGCCAGGAGCAAGTCCATACATCATCAAGATAATTAGACAGCGGCTTTTCTAATATGCCGTCTAGATGAGAAATGATCATGCGTACCGTGCCACCAAATAAGCAGGCTGCAGCGGTATGTACATCGCGCTGTTCAATTTCGCCAGATTCCATACCGTGTTGCACCATGTCGCGCATCATTCTAAATGGCTTGGATGAGCATACCGGTGGTTCAGTGGATAAAAATTCCTGGTGCTTGGTATGCATGATAAATGTCATCACATCCGGTTCACTTTCGGCGAGATGAAACAAGTAGCTGACTACCGTTTTGCATTGGTCATGTGCACTCTCGTGGTTTTGAATAATCTGCTCAAATGTTTTGCATAGCCGTTTGAGCATGTGCTCGTAAAGGGTAATGGCGACATCTTCTTTGTCTTTGAAGTGGTGATAGACCGAGCCCGTGCTGACTGCCGATTCATGGGTAATATCTCGCATCGAGGTATTGAAATAGCCTTTATCGGTGAATAGCCGTTTTTAGCACCTTTTCGGGAACATCAGATTTTTTAGTTTGTGGGTTTAGGGTAGCCATTGCCAGAGATTAGAACGACCGTTCGTTCTAGTCAAGTATATTTTGTGTAGGTATAGGGTATCAACATTTATATTATTAAAAACAATAAGTTATAGGGGTTGTGCTGTGGGGTTGTACCGCATGGGCTGGAGAATAGTAGGAAATGAGTCCTGTTTCGCTTCTTTGGTGCTGGGTAGTCAACCTATACCAATTGTCCGTGTAGAATAGCCATCGATTCGATGAATGGTTTTAGGGGATGTTAGTGAAGCCATTATCCGGTGACTTACTGTAAAAATAATAGATGCTAATAAGAGGTGTCAGCGTGACGCCATACAATATAAAAGGATAAAAAATGAAAAGAATAAATAAATATCAATTAGTCATACTTATGCTGTTTTTATCTAAATTGGCTTACGCTGAGAACGTGATTACGCCACGTTTTTCGAGTGTGAGTTGGGATAACAATACCTTTACTCTGTCAGGCAATCAGCTTGTTTTTAAGAAAGATAATACCAATGCCATTGGCGCTGAATATAATTATGTTTTTGATAATGGGCTGGCCGTAGGTGGGGAAATACTATTCCAAGAATGGAAGGTGCAATCTGATACGGGTGGGTCTTTTGCAGGAGATGCGAATGTCTATCATGCTAATGTGATCGGAAAATATATTTTTCTACGTGATGGTTCTGTTCAGCCCTATGTGAGTCTTGGCGTTGGTGTGAGTCGAATTAGTGTACACAGTAGCACAGATGTTATCTTGCGGGGGCATTCATATCAGGGCGCTGCCGGTATTTCTTTCATTCTTTCCAATAAAATGGGCTTATCTTTGGGCTATAAAAAAGGTTATGTGTCCGTTGACGATGATCCGGGTAATGAAATTAAAAGCCATACAGATACTTTGCAACTGGGGTTGGATATAAAATTCTAAAAGTTAAGAAAAGTATGATTCCTAATAGCTGCATCGTCATAGAAACCGAGAAGTTTCCTATCCTAGAGGGTGAGGACGATGAGCTGGTTAATGAAGGAACATATGGAAAAGCTTTATGCCAATACTTAGAGAAGGCACTACCTACAATCGGTATTAACGTACCTTCATTCTGTTGTGAGGATTGGGGCTGGTGGCTGGATGTGGTCGATGGTGAGTTTAATATGGGGTTATGTATTTATTCAGACCCAGATGCAGAAAAGCACCCGCAACGCTATGCTATTTTGCCTTCGATTACGCAAGAGAAGAAATGGTCATGGTCAAAGTTTAAGAAAGTCGATGTGTCACAACAAGTATTGAAGATAATGGACAATTTAGAAACCTTGTTTCGTGGTGATAATGAAATTGATCATGTAACAAGGCATGATAATTTTCCGTTTTAAGTATAAATAGCGTAATAATAGCCGAAGGATATAGTCATAACATCATGAGTGCATATATATTAATGAGAATACAAGTACATGATGCGGCTAAGTTGAAAGCTTACCAAGAAGTCGCCCCTAGTATTATTGAGAAATATAATGGCAGACTGCTAGTAAGAGGAGGCGATGTTATTTCCCTAGAAGGGCCGGATGAGAAAAGACGGATTGTTATGGTCGAGTTCGACTCACTTGAAGAGGCAAAAGCGTTTTATTATTCCGGTGAATATGCCAACGCAATGAAACTACGCGAAGGTGTTGCCGATTTTGAGATGATTGCCATGGAGGGTATTCATTGAGTAAGTTATTTTTAATTAGTGGATAACTTGGTGTTAAAAGGTATGATGTCCTTGATGGGAAATACGCGTTATCCTTATCCCTGACTTTTAAATAAAAAAGGAATAGAGCGAATGGATGCACCTCCTGTTTTTCCTGGTTCGAAGGTCAATAAAAAAGATCCCCGCTATCAAACACTCATTCGCGGTTTTAACCTGCGTTGGGTTGGTAATCCGCGTTTTGTACAAGTGGTTGGCGATGCTGAGCAGGTTCGCCAAACGGTGCAGCATGCTGTTTCAGAAAAGCAACGTATTACGGTACGCGGTGGTGGCCACTGTTATGAGAATTTTGTTTCAGCCAATGAGGGGGGTGTGATTATTGATCTTTCACCACTGAGTGGTATTTACGCTGAAGATGGCATGATTGTGGTGGAAGGGGGCTGCACACTGTGGAACGTGTATTGGCATATGTATAAAAATTGGGGACTTACCATTCCCGGTGGTTCATGCTATAGCGTTGGTGCAGGTGGGCATGTTTGTGGCGGGGGCTATGGTCTGTTGTCACGTTTACATGGTTTAACGGTAGATTACCTGGCGGGGGTGGAAGTGGTTGTCGTGGATGAGAATCGCAAAGCCCACTTAGTTCGTGCTTGGAAGGATGATCGCGATAAGAAAAAGCGTGATCTTTTTTGGGCTCATACTGGCGGCGGTGGGGGTAACTTTGGTGTGGTGACCAAGTATTTTTTTCAGGACCCGCCACTAGCACCGAAAGAAGCTTGGTTGGTGAACATTGCTTGGAATTGGTCTTCGTTAGATGAAGGGGCATTTAGTGATATTGTGCGCCAATATGGTCATTTTTTTGCTCGGCACAGTGGTGTGAATAGCGAATATAATGGTTTGTTTGCGTTACTGCATTTAACCCATATGTCGGCGAATCAGATTGTCTTAACGGCCCAGTATGTCGGCAAACAACCGGCGCTGTTAGAAAAGTTTATCCAAGCTATGCAAGTCAAGGGTGTCGACCATGTCGGGCAGCTACACCCGGTGGGTTATCACCACTACTTAGGTGCCGATACTTCCATACGGCGTTTGCCATGGCTATATGCCACACAGACACTCGATAGTATTGGTCCTAATCAAAGGGGTAAATATAAGAGTGCGTATATGCGTAAACCTTTTCCCGATCATCAACTAAAGATTATGTTTAAATGGTTAACGGATCATAATTATATTAATCCGCAAGCGTTATTACAGGTCGATTCTTATGGTGGCCAAGTGAATGCAGTGAATAAAAAAACGACCGCCGTAGTACAGCGTAATTCAATTCTTAAATTACAATATCAAACTTATTGGTCTAATAAACAGGATGACCAATATAATCTTGATTGGATCAACCACTTCTATACTGACATGTATGGCAAAGATGGCCCGTTACCCGATAAAAACTTTGACGGTTGTTTTATTAACTACCCGGATTCCGACCTGATTAAGTGGCAAATACTGTATTACGGCTCTAACTATCCGCGCCTACAAAAAGTGAAACAGCAATGGGACCCGCATAATATCTTTCATCACCAACAGAGCATTCAGCTACCATAAATGATGGGGCTAGTTCACAACCGGGCCGCCTATAGCAAATGCACTTCCCAAGAAAGCCGATACGTTTGGATAATGCGGTATCGGTGGCAATGGAGTTTTTTCACCATCGCCGATCTGAGTGACACCATAGGGGATCAAGTTTTTGAGATCATATGATTGATCATGAAAAGTAAATGGTTTACTCCATGTTAATCGGAATGAGAGGAGGCTTGCACTGAGTACATGGATACTTGCACTCACTGCGGCGACTTCACGCCGAAACGTCGCAATATGTTCGGCGTTATTTGAGAATGAGGCGGGATCATCAAAGCTGGCACCCGGTTCGACTTTTAAAAACAATTTCCAATCACCCTTAGGATATTCCATGATAGGAATCTTACCTATCTTGCCAGCAATCCCGGTAAAGGGATCGTCTATGGCGCTAAAGGTAAAATAAGCGCTTGCCGGTTCCAAGGGCGTGGCGTCTTTAAAAAAGGGACCCTCAATCCCTTTGATGTTGGTAAAAAAACCAACATCGAATGCGCGACCGTGTTCATCCACATAAAATTGTCCCGCAGCATACCAAACCATTTCACCTGCATGAATTTGTATTCCCATCAATATTCCCTCTTGGTTTAAGAACATCTCCTGTTATTAGTTAGAGAGTAGATGTAATATAAGACATATTCTACCTAGAAAAACAAAGAGAATACTGAATTATGCTAACGATATCTTCAATGCCATATTTTAATATTCGTCAATATTTAAGCATTTTATTATTTTTTCTGTTTTCAACGCATGCTGCGGCTCAATGCAACATTCCTGAACCATTGGTTATCAATTTGCGTGCAGATACGTTAAGCAATAAATCTTGTTTGAAACAAGAAGATACTCAAAAATGCATCCGTGATCGTTTACGTGAATATTATTATGCCGATCCAGGTTGTCTGAATTTTATGGATATCTATGTGCCAGGTACCGGCGGTGAGGATGGTAACTATAATCAATTTAATTGGATGATTAAGAATGATGACACACGGGCACATGTGAGTGTGATGTATGAAAATGCTACCACCTGGGATTCTGCAACCTATGATACTAGTGTCATTAATGGTACGGAATCTTTAACTGAATTGATTAAGGCGGTGGAAGCAGAGGGTACGAGTACCCCTACCAAATCGGTACGTGTGTTTGGACATAGTAAGGGCTCCCATATTGTGGCCCACGTTTCGACTTTATATAAGAGTAAAGCCCATTGGTTGCAGTTCTGGGCTTTTGCACAAACCGGTCGTACAGCAGTCTCATTGAAAAAAAATAGTGACAATGCCTATGTGGGGCCTTTGGGCACGCCAGGGATGATTGAAAAGCATAATAATAACTTAGTGACGCTGACTTGGTTAAATGATGAAGTTGCCTTATATACCGGCAAAAAGCATAAAGGTTTAATGATTCCCCAAGCTTGGGAATATCCCGGGTATATTAATGATAGAAGAACAAATAAGGGTAATGTGATAGAGAACCGCATTGACCATCATGATACTTATGGCGGTGATAGTGATTTGATTGATGACGCCAATGAATATGAAAAGAATAAAAAAGATCAAGTCTATCTTGCTACCGGTGATGATTCGGCTTACCGTGGTAGAAAACTGAGAAAGTTCAAACCGTATTTCTGGGGAGATGCAGATTGTCGTGAACTTGCATGGCAAGCGATGAAAGTAGGCACCAGTGAAGAAGTATTTGATGAGAATGGTCAAAGTAAATTTCCTTATTCCATTGGCCCTTCAGGACCACGTGGTAGTGGTTGTCAGCCTGCCGCGAGTAAAGAGGTGACTGTGAAGGTACGGTACTTATTAAAAAGGAAACATCCACGCTATCGAACAGGGTTTAGGTTAATCTTTGAAAACTATAGTGAGTCTGGTGAAGGCGCAGAGATTGCACGTATGAGTGTCCCTTATGCAAACAAAACCCAAACCAATTGGCAGGATTTCGAGAAAAAAATTCGCTTGCCCTATAATTTTACCTTGCGCATTGATCAAGCCCGTGAGGATGATGGTAGTGGTAACAGCTCCAGTAAGAGAAATAATACAATTCATATTGCTTGGGTGAAGGTATCGGGTATTCGTGATCCGGCCGCACATCGACGTGATGGTATTACCAGCCAATATATTATTGGCCCGGATTCACGCTATTCTATGGGCGCATTTGAAGGGCAAGACCATCAAAAAAATCTAGCGGGTGCCAATAAGTCTGGTTGGAAAAAGCATGCAGATGATACTTCAAACTGGAAGATCTACAAGTCACGTAAAAAGGCTCGCTTAAAAACCAATGAACGGAAAACCTATGAAACCTTAAAACTGACTGGTGATGGTGGTGATACCCAAGAGGGTTTTTACAAGCCAGTGTCATTAGTAGATTAACTTTGGGGTTTAAAGTGTTATTTACGTTATCGTACTATCAATAAGGAATGAAGATGGCAGACTCAATTATTCGTATGAATCCAGATACATTACCTAATGCAGCAGAGATGGGGTATTCACAGATATCTATTGTTGAGCCAGGGCGCATGGCGTATATCTCCGGGCAAGTGGCATGGACACCAGATGGTAAGCCAGTGCCAGATGATATAGTGGAACAAATGCAGCTTGTTGCAAAGAATGCACGTTCTGCGCTAGAAGCTATTGGGGCGCAACCATGCGATGTGGTGATAGCACGTATCTATATGGTGAATTTAACGCCTGAGCGTTTAGAGTCGTTGATGCCGCCATTTCTGGCAACATTCGACGGGGTGCAACCTTGTGTTACAGGCGTCGGAGTGGCTGCGCTTGCCGCACCAGAACTACAAGTTGAGATGGAGCTAGTTGTTAGGCTTCCGGATTAAGTGTATCCCTTCTGTTTTTACCCCTAAGTTACTCACTGACAGATCATTAAATAGTGTAGAATGAACTGTATTAGCCCATCTTATTTGTTTTGATCGTGCATGGGAGAGAGTCGTGGGTGATTGCTGTGAAAATAATGATGCTGTAGAAGCATTGCAACACCGTCAACGTAGCACCTTAATTAAGGTGCTTTGGATAAATGCGGTGATGTTTGTGGTTATTGTCGGTGCGGCTGTTTATGGTATGTCTTCAGCATTACTGTCTGATAGTCTAGATAATCTAGGTGATGCGCTTACTTATGGTCTCAGCCTTTATGTCGTAGCACAAAGCACTACTGCCAAAGCGCGTGTTGCGCTCTTCAAAGGAATCCTCATCTTACTTGGTGCAAGTATCGTTATGAGTCAAGTTATTTGGAAGCTGTTCCATCCCGTGATTCCATCCTATGAAGTGATGAGTATATTTAGCCTTATAGGGCTTGCTGCAAATGGACTTTGCTTATGGTTGCTGTGGCGACATAGAGAGGAAGATATTAATATGAGTTCAGTATTTGAGTGCTCACGTAATGATATTGCCTCTAATTTGTCTGTATTTATTGCCGCCGGTGGTGTCTGGCTATTTAATTCGGGTTGGCCAGATATATTAGTCGCTTCTCTATTAGCGATATTGCTATTCAGATCGGCATTGCGAGTAATTGGGAATGCGATGGTAGAGATAAGACAGCCAACCTCGTGAATATGCTGTTATGTTTGATGGTTTAAGATTTAAGTCCTAATAAAAACAGGAGAGTAAGATGGTCAATATGACCCATATAGTAGACGCGATGAGAGTGGAAGAGTCGATTGCGTTTTTAAAAAGGGATGTGACTGATATTGAAATTGACTCATTAATATCAGTATTAGAAAGCTTAGTACAAAGCCCAGAAGAT
>CAZPAE010000026.1:10091-11946 GCA_964584455.1 uncultured Thioalkalispiraceae bacterium | reverse complement strand
CAAGGTACTGCCAACTAATACCCGCCCATCGCGACGCGGAATGACATAATGGTGATTACTCAATACCACATGGCGAATCGCATCGGGCTCGGTTCGAAATATCAGCATTTGACCACGAATCGGCTTAACAGGCATATCTATCCCTAACTGGGTCAGTAAAGCACCGCTCCAAGCCCCTCCCGCAACCAGAACCGCATCAGCCTCTACTGGACCATGATCCGTTTCAACACCGTTAATTGTCTGATTTTCTTGTATAAAACCGGAGACCGTACATTGATCCCATAGCTGCACACCAAGCGATTGGCAGCTCATCACCAGTGATTTCATCAAGCGCGGGTTCCGAATCTGGGCAATCGAAGGGAAATACGCTGCTGCGGTATCCAAAGACCGCAAATGGGGTTCCAGCTCAGAAAGTTGCGAGGCTTCCACTTTATCAAATGGCATGCAAAACTCATTGGCAAAAGCTTGAGCCGGTTGCTGTGCACAAGAATCTAACACCAATAAGCCACTTTGGGTCCATTGAGGGTCGATCCCGCCTTCATCGATTAATGACTGCGCTAATGCAGCATAACGTTGCTGGCTCCACTGGGCTAATAGATTGACTTCACGCGCATATTGCCAAGCATACAGCGGGGATAAAATGCCGCCTCCAGCCCAGGAGGATTCCTGCCCTAAATTCGATTTTTCCAATACCAACACTTCATGGCCCGATAAGACCAGTTCACGGGCCGATAACAAACCAATCAACCCACCACCAACAACCACTATTTTCATTCGATTTCCGCATATTTTGAATCTAGGCCTATTATCCTACAGGATGTGAATAGATTCACACTCCTGTTTAAACAACACCTTAGCTATGCCAGCAAAACCATTTGTCCAACCAAAACGACAGCTCATCGACTGAACCGTGCGTATCAGCCCCAAGTTATCTATAACTACAGCATGAAAAAGACAACTGGTTTTACATTAATCGAATTGGTCATGATCATCGCGGTGTTAGCAATTGTCATCGCTGTAGGTGTGCCACGCCTCGGCAATATCAGCTCAAATAACCGTATGACAACAGCTATTAATAATCTGACAGCTGACATTACCTATGCCCGTAGCGAGGCCATCACACGTAACGCAAATATAGACATCGTCGCCAATGGGGGTAACTGGGCCAATGGCTGGCAAATTCAAGATGGCGGCACCGTACTACGTAATGCACCTGCCTTACTCTCCACCTTCACACTCACAGAAGCAGCCAGTATTACGACGATCACTTTTTCGGGTGACGGTATTATCACGACAGCAAGTCCAACCTTATTACTTTGTAAAAATGGTGAATCAGGAACATATGGAAAACAGGTCGATATTACCGTGTCGGGACAAAACTACTTAACTACAGGTGCATCATGTCCTTAAATATGCCTTTACATAAAAAAACTGCTGGTTTTACCTTACTCGAAGTCATGATTGCTTTTCTCATTTTCTCTGTTGGGTTATTAGGGTTAGCAGGTATGCAAGGTATCGGCATGCGTAATAATCAGATTGCTTATTCACGCACTATTGCCAGCCAACTTGCCTATGATATGGCAGATCGAATTCGCAACAACCCAAATGTTGATTACGCCACAATTGCAGCATCTAGCGCTACCAATTGTATTACTGCTTCCGGGGGATGTAATGCTGCACAAACGGCTGCATTTGATAAATATGAGTGGAATACGGCTATTACCAATGCGGGAACATCCATAGGGACTGACAAAAGCCCACTTAACAATGCAGCCGGCTTCATTACGGCTAATGGTACTGGTTTTCGGATTGCGATAGGTTGGGATGAAAATGGTACGGGTACTGTAACAAGCTG
>CAZPAE010000026.1:0-10071 GCA_964584455.1 uncultured Thioalkalispiraceae bacterium | reverse complement strand
GGGTTCTATGTGTATCACTGTTGATATTGAACCTTAAAACATAGAGGTAACTGAGCTTGCTAAGTCTCAAATACATATCACACGCCAATAAAGGCGTTACCTTAATTGAACTCATGCTAGCACTCGTCATTAGTATGACTCTTCTTCTTGGTGTTGGTACCATCTATTACAATAGCAAACGCTCATATCTCATCCAGGACGAATTTGCCCATATGCAAGAAAGCGCCCGCATCGCCATGAAGTTTATCTCCGAAGACATACGTATGGCAGGCCATGTTGGCTGTGTATGGAATAATGACCTAGACCATACTAGTTTCCTCACTACACTAGCCAATGCCGCTGATAACGATGCTATGATTAATTACGCTATTGGTATGGAAGGATTTGAAGCAAATGGTACAGCGCCTGGCTCCAATGTCACAACAGACTTATCATCAAGTACAACAACCTGGCATGCTACCTTACCCTCTTTTATTAGTGGCAGCACCCGAACACCTATTAGAGATTCTGACATTTTGGTTGTGCGCTATGCACAAGGTAATGGTTTCCGACTTACCCAAAATAAGGCAGCAACCCACCTATGGATAGACCCAATGGGCGACAATAGTATTGATGGTTCTAGCGGTACCAATTGTCACATTCCTTCTGATATCTGTGTAGGCGACTTATTAATAGCCTCTGATTGCCAGAAATCTCGTTTATTCCAGGCCACAGCCTTAAGTGCTCCAGCAGAAGGGATACAAATTACACATAACAATACGGGCACGCCAGGAAATGCAGCAACACATATATCTTGGGGCACAGCAACGGACCACCCTAATGACTTTGATTTTCAAGATAGTTATGTTTATAAAGCCACCGCTTACGCTTACTATGTTGCTAATGCTGCTAATGGACAACCCTCATTGTATCGAATAGAGCTTCGTCCAGGAGCAACCCCGGAAGAGTTGGTGCAAGGTGTGGAAAATATGCAAATTCTTTATGGCATCGATACAGATAAAACCGCTGCAACAGAAAAAGGAGACGGTGTTGCTAATCGGTATAGGCCTGCTAATGCTGTGGCCACTGCTACCGATCATGTTATTAGTGCTCGTATCAGTTTATTACTCCGAACCGCTGATGAAATAAATAAAGCAACCACGGTTGCGGCTACCTCAAGTGCTTATCGTCTTACTGGCATGACAAATGCCACTTCTACCCGCATTACCCCTGAACCAGGTGGAAATGCCGATCGGCGCTTGCGTAGAGTATTCACAACCACCATTAAGATTCGTAATAAAGGATTACAATAATGCGTTATTACTATCACATACATAAACAGCAAGGTAGCGCACTCATTGTTGCATTATCTATCTTAATGGTTCTAACCATATTGGGTGTTAGTGCAATGCGAACTGCATCGTTGGAAGAAAAACTTTCTGGCAACATTCGCGATCGTCAAATTGCCTTTGAAGCGGCAGAAGCAGCATTGCGCGCGGCAGAAACTTTTATAAGTACAGGAGTAAATGACACTTCATTCAATGGTACTGGTGGCTTATATGCTAAGCGGGGTACCAATGCTGAAGCCTGGACAACTGCAGATTGGTCAACAGATGCTTTCGATGTTACAGCCTATACTGGCGACGTAGCAAGATCACCGCGTTATATTATTCAGCTGGTTGACTCGCAGTACGGAAGTGATGTTAGCCCAATAGCAGGAATAGAGTACGAAAAAAAATACGTCACATACAATATTTACCAAATCACAACGCAAGGGTTTGGTGTAAGCCCTAATTCACAAGTAATGATCCAAGGTTATTACGCAAGAAAAAAGTAACACTGACTCGCTATAGAGTTTAGGAGTAACGAAAATGACATCAATAAAGACACTGAATCATTATAGTTTCATCATCATTTTATTAAGCATGATGTGTCTTCCATATCAAACACAAGCGGCACCTGGTACTATTGAGAACTCACCTCTGTTTTTAGCAAACCGGGCTGAACCGAACATCTTTTTTATGATGGATGACTCTAATAGTATGGATACAGAGTTAATGACACCTGAGTATGTTGCTACTTGGGGGGGGATTATGCAATTAACACAGAGTGGTAGTACTCGAGATTATCGCTTTGTCATGGGACGTTCTGACGGCTCGCCCAGCTCAACCGACACAAGCTTTGATAACCATACAAACAATACTCGTATAATACCCCATTTTGACGCTATGTTCACTGTACCGGGCAGTACTACAACCATTAACCCAACATCATTAGCGTCTATCCACTATGCCTCTCCAACAAATAGTATCTACGGGGTATGGCGGGCACGTAGCTACCAGTATAACGCAATGTACTATAACCCGCATATTGACTATACCGCTTGGGCCGGAGTCACGAGTGCTGGAACAAACTATACTGACTTGATTGACCCAAGCGATACAAATTTTCTTACCCAGGTTACCCGAGTACCTTACGATCCTTATATTTATGATGAAACAAGTGCCACCGGATTCGACATTACTAGTAATGCATCGGTCATACTTAGATTACCAAGAAACGCCGACCAAGGTCCTAGATCTGGCAATAATACGGTTACACATAGCTATTATCCTGCCTACTACAATGTTTGGAATGATACCGATAGTGATGGAACAGTCGATGCTACTGATGAGTTCCGTAAAATTGAAATCCGTTCTACTACAACTGTTTGTAGTACGGGCACCAATGCAGAACAATATAGCAGTGGTTGTATGCGTCGAAGTTACAACCAAGAAATTAATAACTTCGCTCACTGGTTCGCCTACCATCGCAAACGTAAATCGGTTGCAAAATTTGGTACCTCTCACGTTATTAATAATAATAACGGGGTTCGTATGGGACTATCTATGATCCATGAAACCGGCACATCAGCTAATTCCCACGAAGAACAGGCTTTAGATACCCTAAATAGTGATCCTACTACCGGCCATAAACGTAGCGTACTCAATGCACTTTATAGTATGGATACCGATTCAGGTACGCCTCTACATGCCGCTTTAGCCGCAGCGGGTAATTACTATGATTGTAATGGTTCAACACCATTCGGCAATCCGTCAGATGGCTGCGGTATCCAAACCACGCCTCCCACTGGTTCTACCCAAGCTCCTGGTGAATGCCAGCAAAATTACACTGTATTAGTGACTGATGGTGACTATAGTGATACCAATAGCATAGGCAATGTTGACAATAATAACACGGTTAATAACTGGACATATTATCCGACGGGTACAGCTGTTACACAAAACTTCCAGTTTGATAGTGCCCCTTATAACGATAGCGTGAGTAATACTTTGGCGGACTTAGCAATGTATTACTACGAACGGGATCTCGATACATCCATGGATAATCGCGTCCCTATCATTTGCGGTGTCGATGAAAACCCTGCTCAGCATATGGTCACCTATATTGTTGGCTTTGGTGTCGAAGGTAGCTTAGATCCGACAACCCTTCCACCCCATCCACAACTAGGCTATGCGGATAATTGCCCGACCACAACCCAAACAGCGCCGGCATGGCCAACCAGTATATCCAGCTTTAATGATATTATTGATGACGTGGTACATGCAGCATATAACGGCCGCGGCCAGTACTTATCAGCCCAAGATCCTCAAACCTTAACTGATTCATTAAACAATACGTTACGTAATATTGCTAGCCGTACCGGTGCCGCTGCAGCAATCTCTTTAGATAGTAGTAGCATCAGTGCTGGTAGTACGGCATTTTTTGCTCGGTTTAACTCATCAACCTGGGAAGGTGAATTCTCTGCTTTCCCGATTGCCGCTGATGGTAGCATTGGTACAACGGCAACGTGGGATGCACATACATTATTAGAAACAAAAGCGGCAACCGATCGTGCGATAGTAACATTTAACCCGGCTACCGATACAGGTATTGCTTTTAGAACTTTAGGTAGCCTAACTACCGCACAGCAAAACGATTTACTCACCCCTCCTAATAGTACGACCCCAGCAACAGGCAGCGGTGCTACCACTACCGCCCAAGCACGATTAGACTATATTCGTGGTGACCATAGTTGTGAGACAACTTCTACCGCAACATGTAGCGCTAGTAAAACATTTCGGGATCGCATCATTAATAATGCAACCTTTCCTAATCCTACTCGCTATAAACTTGGTGATTTAATCAATTCTTCACCTATATATGTCAGTACACCACCTGCCACTTTGCCAAACCGTGATCCATTTGGTGCCAATAATGAACGTTATAGTGACTTTAAAGATGGCGTTTCCAGTGCATCAAGCGCTTTTACCTCTGGACAGAATGCAACAAACCGAACCCCAATGATTTATATAGGGGGCAACGATGGCATGCTACATGCCTTCCGTGCTGACACAGGCGAAGAAATCTGGGCCTACATTCCAAATGCTTTATTTTCTACAGGAACCGGAGGTAGTGATGCAATTCCAGGCTTACATGAACTCACTGAAACTGGTTATGAACATAGTTACTACGTAGACTTAACACCAACGGTATCCGATGCTTACATTGATATTGACGCTAGTGGTGGTGATGACTGGCACACCGTGCTCGTAGGTGGTTTACGCGGTGGTGGCCGTGGCTTATTTGCTATCGATATCACTGACCCGGATGAACTCATCAATGAAACAATTCCATCTGTTCGGGAAACAACACTCGCATCTCGTATTATGTGGGAATTCAGTAATGCAGATGATGTAGATAT
The DNA here is from genome assembly GCA_964584455.1 of uncultured Thioalkalispiraceae bacterium. GTDB lineage: Bacteria > Pseudomonadota > Gammaproteobacteria > UBA6429 > Thiohalophilaceae > CAZPAE01. The sequence continues at coordinate 5,348 of CAZPAE010000026.1, read as the reverse complement.
GGGACTTTCTTTTAGCCAACCACAAATTGTACCTATGGGTGATAGTGGTAGCACTGACTGGTATGTTGTGTTTGGTAATGGCTATAACAGCACCAACACTTCGGGTACCAACCCTTATGCATCGAAACTGTTTATTCTTAAACTCGAAGGCCCTGGTAGTGATGGGGTCTGGAACCTCAATACTGATTACTGGAAAATTGATACTGCGTATCCTAGCGGTGCAGTCAGTGGCACTGACCGTAATGGCATGTCAACCCCCATATTAGCAGACAGTGATGGCGATAGAATTGCAGATCACGCTTATGCGGGTGATTTACATGGACGCCTATGGGCCTTTGACATTGCGGGTACTACTTCAAGCAACTGGGATGTATATAGAGACGGTACCAGTACACCTATACCATTATTCACTGCCACCGATGGTGATGCTGGTGCAGGCAATGTACAACCAATTACCAATCAACCATCATTGTCATTTAACCAAGATGTAACAACAGTAACATCTGGCGTAGGTACAAATACGCCCAATTTGTTGGTATTTTTTGGAACAGGAAGTTATTTAGTAAAATCTGACCTCAATAACAGTAATACTCAAACCTTTTATGCCGTATGGGATAGTGGTGAAAGCAACGCAAACCGTACTGTTAATAGAACGACACCCGGATCAAGCACAAATCATTTGGTCGCACAGACAATTTCAACGGATACGGTATCAGGCGGTGACACAGTTCGAACCATGTCATCCAATGCCGTTAGTTATACAACTGACTTTGGCTGGTACATAGACTTACCTACGTCTGGTGAACGGGTTATTGTGGACCCATTAGTATTCTTTGATATTGTGTTCTTTTTAACAATTATTCCTTCTCCCGATCCCTGTAGTTTTGGCGGTAGTAGTTGGTTCATGGCTGTCGATAGTCAGACAGGTCAAGCACCTGATAGTCCATTAACTGATTTCGACGGTGATAACGTGGTTAATAGTAACGATCTAACTACAGGGGGCCGTGTTGCAGCAGGCACATCAAATAACCAACTTTCACTTAACTTTACTGTCACAAATCTGGCATCGACAGGAGGTGGTAGCCTGACCTGTGAGAATGAAAACTTCGAACCAGGTATCGAATACACCACGCATGCCAATGGTACGGTTACAACAGAAGAGCTTTGTTTACCCAAGGGACTAAAAGCAGGCCGATTATCGTGGAAAGAGTTATAGTTATCACTGTATCGAATACTTAAGGTGTTATTATGAAAAGCATGATCAAATATCTTTCTTTACTAAGCGTATTATTGGCGACAATAACCGTATCGCCAATAATACAGGCCCAACAATTACCAAAACATTATCCAACAACACTGGAAGCAGAAGGCTATATTCATGGAGCTAACTTTACTAAACAGCTAGTAAATTTAGATGGTGCCACATACCGTATCACGCCTAATACAGTGGTATATAATAGACTCGGTAAAAAAGTATCACTTTTTAACCTAACTAAAGGTACAAAAGTTGGTGTGAAATTTATTCGTTCTAAAAACAAACGTTGGGCAATTGAAGAGTTCTGGATTTTACCTAGTAATTATAAAGTTGAGCCACATGCAGGATAGTTAATATGCATACACAAAAAAGTCAAAATGGTTTTACCTTAATCGAGGCGGCTCTAGCTGTGGCTATTATCGGTATCCTTGGCGCTGTTGCCTGGCCACTTTACCAATCACAGTCTCTTAAAAACTCTCGTACTTCAGCTATTAGCGCACTAGCACAATTAGAACTTGAAGTTCGTCAATGCTATTCAAACCGTGGTGGATATGACTGTTGTAATACCTTAGATGGTGTTTTAGCCAACGTATTAGGCGCATCATCGCCTAATACTGCTGATAGTAAGTATAGTGTTACTTATGCTGCGACGAATGCTGATGCCACAATAACAAATGCTTGCAAACGATCTCAGGGGTTTACTATCACAGCAACCCCTATTAATAATCAAACAAATGATACCTGTGCATTATTCAGCATTGATGAAACAGGCCAACGAATAGCCCGAGACAGTAGTTCTAATCTTAAACCATCTTGCTGGGGTGACTAAGACGCGGTTGACGTTGAAGAAGGCTGTAATGCCTTGGGTAAGGAAAACACCACTTTTTCTTGCCGGGTCACTGACTCTTCAATGGTTTGCACACCCCAATCTTGCAATTGTTGCATCACACGCTGCACTAATATTTCCGGTGCCGATGCGCCGGCACTAACACCGACACGGGTTTTGCCTTGTAACCAATCCCGTTGTATTTGGGTTTCATTATCAATCAAGTAAGCTGGCGTACCGAGTCGCTCGGCAACTTCGCGTAACCGATTTGAGTTTGAACTATTCGGTGAGCCCACCACTAATACAACATCACAATGTTGGGCAATTTGTTTTACCGCATCTTGTCGATTCTGGGTGGCATAACAAATATCATCTTTCTTAGGGCCATGAATATTGGGAAAGCGAGCCCGTAATGCGGCAATAATCGATGCGGTATCATCCATGGATAAGGTTGTTTGCGTTACATAACAAAGCTTATCGGGGTTGTTAACGTTTAAGTTGGCAACATCCTCTACCGTTTCGATAAGATACATCTTACCGCCCTGGCTCTCATCAAACTGGCCCATGGTGCCTTCCACTTCCGGGTGCCCATGATGCCCTATCAGGATACATTCATGTCCCGACTGACTATAGCGACTCACTTCCATATGTACTTTGGTCACCAAAGGACAGGTAGCATCAAACACCCGTAAGCCACGTTGCTTAGCCGCTTGTTGTACCGCTTTGGATACCCCATGGGCACTAAAAATCACCGTAGCATCATCGGGGATCTCATCGAGCTCTTCAACAAAGATAGCACCTTTGTTAATTAAGCCATCCACCACAAATTTATTATGCACCACCTCATGGCGAACATAGATAGGCGCACCAAATACCTCAATGGCACGTTCCACAATATCAATAGCCCGATCCACACCGGCACAAAACCCGCGCGGACTGGCTAATATCACTTGCTTAGGATCTGTCATCCGTTACCTCATTGGGTGCTGGCTGGATATCAATGATTTCCACATCAAATAAAATATCGTGTCCCGCTAAAGGGTGATTAAAATCCACAATCACCATACCTTGTTTTACTTCTTTAATACTACCGGGAATCTCATCACCCGAAGGTGTGCTAAACCCAATCACCGTACCCGGCTCCACCGGAAGATCATCGCTAAAACTGTCCCGACTCATCTCATGAATATTTTCCGGATCGGAAAAACCAAATGCGTTGAGCGGATCTAATTCAACACATTGCTTATCACCCACCTTTAATCCCATTAATGCTAACTCTAAACCATGGATTAAACTGCCATCGCCCATAGTAAAGGTCATCGGCTCATCAGGCTCTGTGGCATCGGCCACAATGCCGCTTTCTTTCATAGTTAAATGAAAGTGCATGGTTACCACACTACCGGGGCCAATGGTTATTTGCTCAATATCACCCATATTTAAGAACTCACTTGGTCTTGTTTACGCGACTTCCAATCCAGATACATTTCCCGTAGCGCCATAAAAATCAATAACCCTGCGCCAATGCTAATGGCACTATCTGCCACATTAAACGCAGGCCAAACGCAGACACTACCTGTTTGACCCGGCAAATAAGCAAACCCGGGTAAACAACTGTTTGCCGGATAGTAAAACTGAATAAAGTCGATCACATGGCCAAACAAAATCCGATCAATCACATTGCCTAGCGCACCACTTAAAATCAACGCCAGACCCACAGCACTCACACGTTCGTGTGATTTTAAACCCTTTAGCCAAATCACTAACACCACGCTCACAACAAGCGCAATGGTGGTAAAGAACCATCGTTGCCAACCACCAGCGGAACTTAAAAAACTAAATGCGGCGCCTTCGTTATAGGCTAAGTAAAGATTCAAATAAGGAAACAAACTCTCTGCTTGATATAACGATAAAGCGGCGTCACTCCATTGCTTGGTAACCTGATCCAATACCAAAACAACGGCTGTTAACCACAACCACTTCAACATACCCCAGCCTTTTGTATTGATCGTCATTATTGCATTTTCCGTTTAGGCATAAGTACGTTGTTCTCCGTCACCCTCAATATTCTCAACACAGCGAGTACAAATGGTAGGGTGTCGTTCATCCTGCCCCACATCTGCACGATAATGCCAACACCGTTCACATTTTTTATGTTCCGAGGCAGATACGGCCACCCAAACCTCATCATTGGAGGATAACGTATAATGCTGTGCTTCTTCGGGCGGTTCACCGGCCAAATAGAGTTCGGTATTCGAAGTAATCAACACAAATCGTAGTTCATCCTCTAAACGCGCAAGGATATCTAAAATTTCTCGTCCACAATAAAGCTGTACCTCAGCTTGTAAATTCGCGCCTATTTCACCGGCCACCCGCAATGCTTCTAATTCTTTATTCACCACATCACGTACTTCTATCACACGCTGCCAATAATCTAGATCCATCCCATAGGGGTCTTTAGGTATCGCAGGGAAATCATACCATTCATCTAAAAAGACCGAGTCAGCGCGCTCGCCCGGTAAAAAGCCCCAAATCTCTTCTGCGGTAAAACTTAAGATAGGCGCAAACCAACGTACCATGGCCTCCACAATATGAAACACCGCACTCTGGGCAGAGCGACGTGCAAGACTATTCTCTTGCGTGGTGTAAATACGATCTTTAATCACATCCAGATAAAAACTGCCCATGTCGATGGCACAAAAATTATGAACTTTTTGGTAGATCTTATGAAACTCATACTGTTCATAATCATGTTGCAACTCATCTTGTAGTTGCTTTGCCCTGGCCACAGCCCAACGATCTAAACTAATCATCTCATCCAATGGCACTTGCTGCGTTGCAGGATCAAAATCATTCAGGTTGGCCAATAAATAACGCGAGGTATTGCGAATTCGACGATAGGCATCCGCAGTACGTTTTAAAATCTCATCCGAGACTTTCATTTCAGCCCGATAATCGGTAGCAGAAACCCATAAACGTAAAATATCTGCGCCATATTGGTTCATGACTTTTTGCGGTGCCACCACATTGCCTTTGGACTTAGACATTTTCTCGCCCTTGGCATCCACCGTAAAACCATGGGTTAATGCCGCTTTATAAGGGGCTTTACCGGTCATCGCCACACCGGTGGTTAACGATGAGTTAAACCAACCACGATGTTGATCCGAGCCTTCTAAATATAAATCTGCTAGCGGGTAATCCGCATAACCTTCACGTCGATGTAATACAGCAGAATGACTCACACCGGAATCAAACCATACATCCAAGGTA
>CAZPAE010000025.1:0-12151 GCA_964584455.1 uncultured Thioalkalispiraceae bacterium | reverse complement strand
TGGATGAGTTGCATGGTGCTACCTATAGCGTGCTACCGGATCGGATCGAAACCGGTACCTATTTGGTTGCAGCAGCAATCACCGGTGGCAGCGTGACACTCAAGGATACTTCGCCAGATCACTGCGATGCGATTTTATCGAAATTGCAGGAAGCCGGTGCCCAGGTAGAAGTGGGTGAGGATTGGATTAGTTTAGATATGAAAGGCCAAACCCTCAGTGCCGTCGATATACGTACCGCGCCTTATCCCGCCTTCCCTACAGATATGCAGGCACAGTTTTGCACCCTCAATGCCATCGCAGAGGGAACCGGCACGATTACCGAGACGGTATTTGAAAATCGCTTTATGCATATTCAAGAGTTGCAACGAATGGGGGCAGATTTATCATTGCAAGGTAATACCGTTGTCTGCAATGGTGTGACACAATTGACCTCAGCACCCGTAATGGCGACGGATTTACGGGCTTCCGCTAGCCTTGTTTTAGCCGGTTTGGTGGCCCAAGGGGATACTGTGGTGGATCGTATTTATCACATCGACCGCGGTTATGAATGTATCGAAGAAAAACTACAGCAACTAGGTGCACAAATACGTCGGGTGCCTGCCTAGTTGTGTTTGATTGAGTGTGATGAAAGAGACAATGACCATTGCCCTATCGAAGGGGCGTATATACAAAGATACTTTGCCACTATTGTTGGCCGCTGGTATTGAACCGGCCGATGATCCGGAAACGAGTCGCAAGCTAATACTCGATACGAATCTACCCGAAGTGAAACTGGTGATTCTGCGCGCCACCGATGTGCCTACCTATGTACAGTATGGCGCGGCCGATATTGGTGTTGCCGGCAAGGATGTCTTACTGGAGCATGGTGGTGACGGGCTTTATGAGCCGCTTGATTTGAATATCGATAAATGCAAAATGATGGTAGCTGGCAAGGTGGGTCAGGCTTTACCTGCCAATCGATTAAAGATCGCTACCAAATACGTCAACAGTGCTCGGCGCTATTATGCTGAGCAGGGTAAGCAAGTTGAGATTATTAAGTTATACGGTTCCATGGAGTTAGCGCCCATTGTGGGGTTAGCGGATTTTATTGTAGATTTAGTGGATACCGGTAACACGCTAAAAGCCAATGGGCTTGCACCGCTAGAACACATTATGGATATCAGTTCACGCCTTATTATTAATAAAGCGTCAATGAAAATGAAGCATCAAGACATACAAATGTTCATTGATAATATCGCCAAGGCAGTGAAGTAGCCATGTCATCGATTAACATTAAACAACTCGACAAACAGCAAGTAGACTTTTGGCCACAGCTAGAAGACTTGTTAGCCTGGGACAATGTATCTGATGAGCAGGTTGTCTCTGTTGTTAAAGATGTGATTGCGCGAATTCGTCGTGAAGGGGATGCGGCATTACTGGCCTTTACCAATCAGTTTGACCGCATGCAGGCAAAACAGATTGATGAGTTAGTAATAGATGCGGCGGCAGTGAATGCGGCTTGGGAGCGGGTTGATGTTGCCAAACGGCAAGCATTAGAAGATGCCGCACAGCGGATTCGTCTTTATCACGAGCGGCAAAAGTCAGAAAGCTGGAGCTATACTGAATCCGATGGCACCTTACTCGGTCAACAAGTTACCGCGTTAGATCGGGTTGGGCTTTATGTGCCCGGTGGTAAAGCGGCATATCCTTCCTCTGTATTAATGAATGCTATTCCCGCAAAGGTCGCCGGTGTGCAAGAGCTTGTGATGGTAGTACCAACACCAGATGGTGTTGTGAATGACCTAGTACTAGCTGCGGCAAAAGTCGCCGGTGTGGATAAGATTTTTGCCATCGGTGGTGCGCAAGCGATTGCTGCATTAGCCTACGGCACCCAAACGGTTCCGGCGGTGGATAAGATCGTCGGGCCTGGGAATATTTATGTGGCCACCGCCAAGTCGATGGTATTCGGTAAAGTTGGTATCGACATGATTGCCGGGCCATCGGAGATTTTAATTGTTTGTGATGGTCAAACGGATCCTGATTGGATTGCCATGGATATGTTCTCACAAGCAGAGCATGATGAAGATGCTCAGTCGATTTTAATTTCACCTGATGCGGATTTTCTGAATCAGGTACAAGCCAGTATTGATAAGTTAGCCCAGGAAATGGAGCGGCGCGATATTATTACCCGTTCTTTAGAGGCACGCGGCGCGCTGATTCAAGTGAGTGATCTTGATGAGGCGGTTGAGGTAGCTAACTTTATTGCCCCAGAGCACTTGGAGTTATCGGTGGCTGATCCCGACGTGTGGGCGAAGAAGATTCGTCACGCCGGTGCCATCTTTATGGGCCGCTATACGGCCGAAGCCTTAGGCGATTATTGCGCTGGACCGAACCATGTTTTACCCACATCACGCACAGCGCGATTTAGCTCACCATTAGGTGTGTATGATTTTCAAAAGCGTTCTAGTTTAATTATGTGTTCAGCGCAGGGCGCATCGGATTTAGGTGAAGTAGCATCTGTTTTAGCGCGCGGTGAAGGGCTGACTGCCCATGCTCGTTCTGCCGAATATCGCCTTAAGAAATCGTCATAATCTAAAATCCCTTGCCATGAGTATCGACGAAAAAATTAAGCACTGGGTGCGGCCCGAAATTCGAGCGTTATCGGCATACCATGTTCCCGATGCAACAGGACTAATCAAACTGGATGCCATGGAAAACCCTTATCAATGGCCAGAAGCGTTAGTTGAGGCATGGTTAGCGACCTTACGTTGTGCCGAACTCAATCGCTATCCCGATCCCAGTAGTCAGACCATTAAAGCACAGTTGCGGTCGCAGTTAGATATTCCCGCTGAGATGGATTTGTTGTTAGGCAATGGTTCTGATGAGTTGATACAGATGATTCTGATGGCCGTGAGTGGCACGGACCGAACGGTGTTATCGGTTGAGCCGAGTTTTGTGATGTATCGGTACATTGCACAGTTTCTGAATATGCCCTATGTTGGCATACCACTTACCGATGATTTTGCCTTAGATACGCCAGCGATTTTGGCCGCGATTGAAAAGCATCAGCCTGCAGTGATCTTTCTGGCTTATCCCAATAACCCAACCGGTAATTTATTTTCAAGCGAAGCCATTGATCAAATTATTACTGCCAGTGATGGGTTAGTGGTGATTGATGAAGCCTACTTTTCTTTTGCTGATGCAACGTACATGACACGGCTAGCGCAGTTCGACAATTTATTAGTCATGCGTACTGTCTCAAAGATGGGATTGGCCGGATTACGCTTAGGTTATCTTGCGGGTGCCCCAGCATGGCTGGAAGAACTCGATAAAGTCCGTTTGCCTTATAACATTAATATACTAACTCAACTCAGTGCCGCATTCGCACTGGAACATGTGGATGAACTCAACCGGCAAACCGCACAGATTCAGCGAGACAGACAAGTGATGTTTGATGCATTAACAAGCTTGTCTTCGTTGCAGGTTTACCCGAGCCAGGCGAATTTTATTTTATTCCGCTGTGCTACAGGGCAAGCTGATCGTATTTTTGATGGATTAAAACAAAACGGTATCTTGATTAAAAACTTAAATCGTCCTGATAGCCCATTGCAGAATTGCCTACGTGTTACGGTGGGGACACCAGAACAAAACCACCAGTTTATTCAAACACTGCAATCGTTACTTTAGCTGGTTAGTTTTGGCTAGGACGTTCAGCCACCGTCGCGACTTTGGTAATGGATTCGCCGTTACGGACAATGGCTAACCTAATTTGCTCGCCAGGTTTATTCATACTAATTTGATCCAGCGTTTCACGGTAATCACGTATTTTCCTGTCATTGATGTGAGTGATCACATCGCCCCGATCCAGACCTGCTTTATCGGCTGGGCCACCGACCACAATGTTACTAATCACTACACCATCGGTAGAATTGAGCCCAAATGACTCGGCAAGCTTAGGAGTGATATCTTGGATTTTGACACCTAACCAGCCGCGAATAACTCGACCTTGTTCAATGATTTCTTTTAACACATCTTTGGCGAGATTCACTGGAATAGCAAAACCAATGCCTTGTGAGCCGCCGCTTTGGCTAAAGATAGCAGTATTGATCCCAATTAGATCGCCATGGGCATTAATTAAGGCACCACCTGAGTTGCCCGGGTTAATCGCGGCATCGGTTTGGATAAAGTTCTCGAAGGTATTGATACCCAAACTATTACGACCCAAACCACTGATGATTCCCGAAGTGACGGTTTGACCCACCCCAAATGGGTTACCAATGGCAAGTACTACATCGCCCACTTGCAGACTATCTGAACGACCAATGGTGATTGCGGGTAAGCCATCCATCTCGATTTTTAATACGGCTAAATCCGATTCGGGATCGGCACCGACTAATTTAGCGGTAGTTGATCGTCCATCATGTAAGGCGATAGCAATTTCACTGGCACCAGCGATAACATGATTGTTTGTTAGAATATAGCCTTGTGGGCTCATAATCACACCGGAGCCAAGGCTGGGTTCACGTCGTTGTCGGGTGAAGTTATTATCTTCGCCAAAAAAGTGACGGAACATGGGATCATCGAAGAAGGGCATGGTCCGTTCAGTGATAATTTTGGTGGTATAAATATTTACAATAGCGGGGGCAGCACGATTGACTGATTGGGCATAAGACACCACGCCTTCAGCGACTGCGATATGCGGTTGGTTATTTTCAGTGAGCTGCACAACCGGTTTGGGTGATTCAACCAGGCTGGGGTACAAATACACAATGATAAAAGCGAGGGCTAAGCCCACCGTTATAAACTGAAAAATGAAACTGATGTTTTTTCTGATGTGCATGACTCAAATAGCAGTAGAATAGTGAAGTCGAATTATAAGCATACCCGATGGTGAGAGGGAACGCATGGTTAAATTGATGCAGTTACTGCAATACACAGACGATTTACTCGAGGTAGGTCGATTTAAAGACTATTGTCCTAATGGTCTGCAAGTGCAAGGCCGTGATCAGGTCAATAAGGTTATTTCCGGTGTCACTGCGAGTCAGGCGTTGATTGATGCGGCCATTGAGCAAGGTGCTGATGTCATCTTAGTGCATCATGGTTATTTTTGGCGTGGAGAAGATCCTTGTGTTGTCGGTATGAAGCGCCGGCGATTGGCTCGGTTGTTGGAGGCAAATGTGAGTTTAATGGCCTATCATTTGCCACTAGATGCGCATCCTTTGTTGGGTAACAACGCGCAATTAGCCGAACGGTTAGGTTTTCAAGTTCAAGGCGGGTTTGGTCTAGAGACACCGGCAGTTGGTTTGTATGGACAGCTATCACAACCGACTACTGCCGATGACTTAAGTGACAAAATTACTCAAGTATTAGCCCGTCAGCCGTTACATATCGAGGGTGAAGCAAAGGAAATTCATCGTATCGCTTGGTGTACAGGGGCAGCGCAAAGTTATATTGAGCAAGCGGTTGCATTAGACGTAGACGCTTTTTTAAGTGGTGAGATATCTGAGCAGACAGTGCATGTAGCACGCGAGATGGGGATACATTATTTTTCTGCGGGCCATCACGCAACAGAACGTTATGGTGTACAAGCCTTAGGCCAACATCTTGCACAACACTTTGCTTTAGAACACCATTTTATTGATGTTGATAACCCGGTGTAACTGATTGAATTCGTAGGTTTTTTAGAAGTTATACTTGACCCATAACATGCCATAGTTCACACTATGCCCCCGTTTCGGTCAGGCTATATTATATGAGTGATATATCGTTTTAAAAATGATATATCGAATCATAACTAATATGGTTATAAGTCGTATTTAGTACAGCTAAACAGCTAAGTGGAGACAGTGCATGAGCAATGATGCTGTGGATAAAAGTAAACGCCGGTTCCTTGTGGCCTTAAGTTCAGCAGCCGGTGCGGTAGGGACAGTAGCGATTGCTATACCCATTGTTAAATCCATGCAACCCAGCGCACGTGCTGAGGCAGCTGGTGCACCTGTAGAGGTTGATATCAGTAAGCTACAGCCCGGTGAAATGCTAACGGTTGAATGGCGTAAAAAACCCGTCTGGATTGTTAACCGTACCGATCAAAATCTAAAAGACTTCGATAAACTCAATCCTAAATTAGCTGATGCTGTCTCTGCAGCATCTGAACAGCCGGAATATACTATTAACCAGTTCCGTGCTTATGAGCAGCACAAGAACATTGCTGTGATGATCGGGATTTGTACCCACTTAGGTTGTTCTCCGAAATATCGTCCTGAATTAGCACCTGCAGACTTAGGTGAGGATTGGCTTGGCGGGTTTTATTGTCCTTGTCATGGTTCACTGTTTGATTTGGCAGGTCGTGTATACGCTGGTGTACCTGCACCGACTAATCTACCGATTCCACCATATCAATATCTTAATGACACAACCATCCTTGTTGGCGACGATTCGGAAGGGGCCGCATAATGACAAATAAGGCAATGGCGTTATTAGGTTGGGTTGATGATCGTTTTCCACTGAGCAAATTATGGAAAGAGCATTTATCCGAATATTACGCGCCTAAGAATTTTAACTTTTGGTACTACTTTGGATCTTTAGCACTACTCGTTTTGGTGCTACAAATTGTTACCGGTATTTTCTTAACCATTCACTACAAACCGGATGCAGACCTGGCGTTTGCTTCAGTTGAATACATCATGCGTGATGTGGAATGGGGATGGTTTATACGCTACATGCATTCAACCGGCGCATCCGCTTTTTTCATTGTTGTGTATTTACACATGTATCGTGGTCTGATGTATGGTTCTTATCGTAAACCTCGTGAATTAATTTGGATCTTCGGTGTTTTCATTTACTTAGCATTGATGGCGGAAGCCTTCTTTGGCTATCTATTACCTTGGGGCCAAATGTCATTTTGGGGCGCGCAGGTGATTGTTAACCTGTTTGCTGCGGTGCCTTATTTTGGTGAAGACTTATCTGTCTGGATTCGGGGTGACTATGTTATTTCCGATGCCACATTGAATCGCTTCTTTGCTTTCCATGTGATTGCGGTACCACTGGTATTAATAATGTTAGTGGCAGCGCACATTATTGCGTTACATGAAGTGGGTTCCAATAATCCTGACGGTGTCGATATCAAGAAGAATAAAGGTTCTGATGGTATTCCGGTTGACGGTATTCCATTCCACCCTTATTACACTGTCAAAGATATTGTCGGTGTCATGGGCTTCTTTATCTTGTTCTTCGGGGTAGTGTTCTTTGCGCCAACCTTTATGGGACTTTTCATTGAAGCACCGAACTTCGAGCCGGCTAATCCATTTAAAACGCCGGATCATATTGCCCCTGTTTGGTACTTCACACCATTTTATGCCATGTTGCGTGCAGTACCACCGATGTTTGGCTCGCAATTCCCAGGTGTTGTGGTCATGGGTGCGGCGATTGTGGTGATGTTCTTCTTACCGTGGTTAGATAGAAGTCCTGTGAGATCAATTCGCTATAAAGGTAGCAAGTCTATGGTCACGCTGGTGATCTTCGTGATTTGCTTTATTGTGTTAGGCGTTTTAGGTGTTATTTCATCAAAACCGAATTTCACCTTGATTGCACAGTGTGCCACCTTACTGTACTTCAACTATTTCCTTTATATGCCGTTCTACACGCGTACTGAACCAGGCGGTGCACTTAGGGGACCACTCGTGTTGATCTATAGCTTAATAGCTGGTGGTGTTATCGCTTATTGGTGGATAGCAAGTACCAATGTTGATATGACACTGAAAATTGTTGCGTCAATTATTACTGCAGGATACACCTATTTATTCCTGATTCAGCCAGCATATTCTAAGAACGAGAAGGTGAAACCAGTTCCAGATAGGGTGACATTTAAATGAAAATGAATAAAAAACTAATCATATTTCTACTATGGTGTTTGCCAACTGTCACCATGGCTGCAGGTGGTGGTATCCAGCTTAGTAAAGCCGATATCAACTTAGAAAATAAAAACTCGCTGCGTGCTGGTGCTAAGCTGTTTGTGAACTACTGCTTAAGCTGTCACTCTGCATCTTATATGCGCTATAACCGCATCGCCAAAGACTTAGAGTTAACCGACGATCAGGTTGAAGATAATCTAATGTTTATCGGTGATTTTCGTAAAAGCGACTCAGGTGAGCTGAAAAAAATTGGTGAGCTAATGACTATCGCAATGAAGTCAGAGGATGCTAAAAAGTATTTTGGTACAGCAATCCCTGATTTATCAGTCTATGTGCGAGCTAAAAATGGATTGTTTGCCCCTTCACGTGGAGCGGATTGGTTGTACACCTATCTGACCACTTTCTATATTGATGAGTCACGTCCCTTTGGCGTGAATAATTTGTTATCTTCTAATGTTGCAATGCCACATGTTCTTTGGGAATTAGAAGGATTAAAGAAGAAGGTAGTAACAAAGGATGAAGAAGGGCATGAAACTGTGAAATTTGAATATGTCACAGAGGGCAAGCTCAATGAAGTTGAATACAAGCGTGCTATGAATGACTTAGTTAATTTCATGGTGTATATGGGTGAGCCCATTAAGTTAGAGCGTCAGCGTATCGGCATTATTGTGATATTTTTCTTAGTATTATTTTTCTTCTTAGCCTATATGCTGAAGAAAGAATATTGGAAAGATATCCATTAACTTGTTTAGCTAGACCTAGATACAGTACATACGAAGGGGGAATTATCCCCCTTTGTTACATTAAGAAAAATTTTATTTGAGGTAGTTTATATGGTGCAAGTCACTAACCGGCGTTTAGCCATGACGCTCTTTTCATCTGATACCTGCATACGCAGTCATATTGTTCGTATCGTATTAGCTGAGAAGGGTATCAATTATGATGCACAGAAAGTTAGTGATACTGATATGCCTGAAGACTTACGTGATCTCAATCCGTATAACGAAGTGCCAACCTTAGTTGATCGTGATCTGGTGCTCTATCATCATCAAGTCATCATGGAATATTTGGATGAGCGCTTTCCGCATCCGCCATTAATGCCTGTTGACCCAGTTTCGCGTGGACGTAATCGTTTAATGTTGCATCGTATTGAGCGTGATTGGTATACATTGGCTGATCGTATCGAGCGTAAGCAAGATGCAGAGAATGCGCGCAAAGAATTACGCGATGGTTTATTAAGTGCTGTGCCTATTTTTGATTCTAAGCCATTTTTTATGAGCGATGAATTAAGCTTGATCGATTGTACCTTAGCGGCATTATTATGGCGTTTAGCTGAGTTCGGAATAGAATTACCTGGTGCGGCTAAACCGTTACTAGGTTATGCTCAACGTATGTTTGAGCGTGAGGCATTTCAATCAAGTTTGTCTGAACCAGAAAAAGAAATGCTTAGCATTTTTTAATGTACGAATAGGGGATGATGTGATGGAATTAACCCCAAGCCAGCCTTATTTACTCAGGGCGATCTATGAATGGATCGTTGATAATGAGCTTACTCCCTATTTATTGGTGGATGCCAGTAATGATGATGTACAGGTTCCGCGTCAATATATTGAAAATGGTAAGATTGTTCTAAACATTGCACCACGTGCTGTCAGTAATCTTGAGCTTAAAAACGAGCTGGTTCAATTTAATGCGCGTTTCTCCGGTCAAGCAATGGATGTTTTTTTCCCTACCCAATCAGTATTAGCTATCTATGCCAAAGAAAACGGTCAAGGTATGGTGTTCAATGATGGCAATGATACTGAACCTGAACCACCTAAACCCTCAAAACCCAGTTTACGCTTAGTTAAATAAACCGTGATTAGCATCATTCATGCTGACATTACTACTCTTGAGGTGGATGTCATTGTGAATGCAGCGAATAATTCATTACTGGGCGGTGGTGGCGTGGATGGTGCAATACATCGAGCTGCTGGCCCGGAATTGTTAGCGGCTTGTCGGCAGTTAAATGGTTGTGCGACCGGTGATGTTAAATTAACAGCCGGATTTCATCTGCCTGCGCGTTATGTGATTCATGCTGTTGGGCCTGTTTGGCAGGGTGGTGAAGAAAATGAACCACAGTTATTGCGTTCATGTTATGTGAATAGTTTTGCTTTAGCGCAACAGTATCAGTGTACCAGTATTGCCTTTCCTGGGATTAGTACCGGCGTGTACGGTTATCCAAAGCAACTTGCTTGTAGTATTGCACTGCACGTTATGTTGAAACATCAGGAGAAATTTGAGCAAATTATTGCGTGTTGTTTTAGCGAACAAGATGCAAGTTTATACCAGGAAACTTATCGCCGCTTTCAAGCGTAAGTATCAATACCCACGATGGCATTGTTATAGGGTTCGGCATCGCGTCGGCCCCGGTTCACGCGGCGTGAATGTGGGCTGCGCATATCGATGAGGACTGGTTGGTTTTTACGACGACGGTCTTGGCCGCTGCGACGGTCTTGGGGATAGCGGGGAAGCTGGTTGCCAATTTCCGTTTGCTGGGTATTTACCTTGGGCACCAATTCTTGCACGGCTTTGGCCAGTGTCGTTGGCCGTAAATAAACCGGATCAAATTGATTCGCTATTTGGCGTAAGATCGCCACGTTTCTTCCCCTTTTTTGACCTATATCAATGACTTATTGAAATACTTGGTTATTACTGATGTTATTCTACCGTACTTGGTAGAAAAAGTTGTTAACCAAGCCCCATCATACTGTCAAAAAGCTCGGCAATAAATAAAATTTATCAAAATCATTAAAAATATATGGTTTAACAGCACTAGATTCTGTCCCCAACGGCCGATAATTACAGTAAGGCAATAATAAATGAGACCGGCCGAGATCACGGTAACTATCTTTCTGCTCGGCATGGTCCGCATAACTTCGCAGGACAAGGTGGTGCTTGAGATGAAAACAAAACTTTTACAACACACTAATATCCCATTTTACTATCCCGTCATTTTGATGATGGGGTTAGTGTCACTGGTATCATGTGGTGGGCCGCATATTCACTCATCATCACAACATCAAGATCATCGTTTAAAATCGGGTGAACTGCAGAGTCAGGGCATTGCCTTTTTAACCCCATCGCCGATTACGGGTAAAGACGAAGCTAAACAGGCCCTAGCATTTGTCTTTACGGAAGTCTTGGCACAGCTAAGGCCAGATGTGCGCCGGATTTCATTACCGGAAACACTAAATGCTGTGAGCCGGGCGGGGTTAACAAAAGAATATATGGATATGTATCAAAACTATCAACATACGGGTATTTTTGAATTAAATGCACTGAGAAAGATCGGTGCTGCCACGAAAACCCGTTATGTTGCACAGTTAAAACTTGCTAGCTTTGAGCAGGGCTCCACTGGCCGGTTTGGTTTTCTAGGTGTGCGTGTATTACAAACCAAACATGCCAACATTCGTTTGTTTCTACAAATCTGGGATACCAAGCAGGGCAGCATTGCTTGGGAAGTGACCCATGAGACAAACTACTCCTATGACACAGTCTCCGAGATGGGCGTGACATTTCGTAATATTGTTGAGACCTCAGCCAAAGATATGATTTCAAAACTACCTAGGCACAATATTGCCTTGCATGAAGGAAGCGCACGATAAACTAAGCTTCGATCGCATTGGGTATCCAATCAATGATGGGCTGACAGCTTTGTTCGGTAATTAATAGTACGTCAATACGTGCAAGTTGGTTGGTGGCCTGGTGTTGCTGTAAGTAATATTGTGCACTACGAATTAACTTAGCCTGTTTGAAGTGATCAATACTGGTTGCCGCATCAACTTGGTTATTCGCTTTGCGGTAACGCACTTCAATAAAAACCAGCGTTGCATTGTCATGCATGATGAGATCTATCTCACCATAGCGACAACGATAATTACGGGTAATGAGTGTTAACCCTTGTTTTTGCAAATAACAGCAGGCGAGTTGCTCCGCTGCATTCCCTTTAGTTTGTGTGTAACCCATCCATGGGCATCCTTGTTGTTATAAATTGCCTTGTTCGAATACAACTGGGCGTCCACTACGAAATTTCACCCAGGTCAATTGTCGACGAATGCGTAATTGGTTATCTAAACTTAAACTGCCGGTCTCGCCATCGAAACGCTCATAAGGGTAAGTGCGTAAGGTGTTGAGCGCACCAATAATATTAAAGGCATCTAAGCCTAGCGCATAAAGACGTTGTAGCGCATTGCCTGCATCAGATATTTGGCTATCTAGCT
>CAZPAE010000024.1:0-12154 GCA_964584455.1 uncultured Thioalkalispiraceae bacterium | reverse complement strand
TGATTACTTTTATATTGAAGGGGCGGCTTATCCTGAGTTTCACACACAGGCCAAAAATGCGGAGGCAGATCTCGATAACTGTAAACAAAAAGTTGAGGCAGGAGCCAATAGCGCCTTAACTCAATACTTCTTTAGCCCGGATGCTTATTTTCGTTTTATTGATGATTGTGAAAAACGCAACATCAACATACCGATTATTCCCGGTATTATGCCCATTACCAACTACACACAGCTGTCGCGCTTTTCTGATATGTGTGGCGCTGAAATACCACGCTGGATTCGTAAACGCCTTGAATCCTATGGCGATGATATCGCGTCCATTCGTGCATTTGGTGTAGAAGTGATTACCGCATTATGCCAACAATTATTATCTGCAGGGGCGCCAGGCTTGCATTTCTATACTTTGAACCAGGCTAATGCAACCAAAACACTATGGCAAAACTTAGATCTATAAGGAGACTTTAGCCTAACTGAGATGAATCGTTCAGCTGTTGATTGGTAGCATAGGTCGCATTCCATAATTCCAACAAATCAAAGGGAAGCTCACCATGGATTTCAAACTTATCGTGGATTTTATAGCTGGACACCACACAATTCCTGAGAATGGGCTTATCTAATACGGCACCATTGGGACCGATAAAAACGGTCACCAATGGGATTGTCGCATTCTTTTTGCCACGATTAACCACCATACCCACTTCTCTATTTTTTAACTGTACTATTGTACCTGGTGGATATACACCTAGCTCACTGATTAATACCAACGATAACTCTTGATCATAGAACTGGCCATTCTCTACTAGCAATTCTCTCAGGGTATCTTTACCGTGTATTGCCTTGCGGTAGGCACGCCCACGCACCATTGCCGCATAACGATCAGCCACCGCTAATAATCGCGCTAACTGCCCTATCTCACTACTTTTAATTCCTTCGGGATAACCGCTTCCATCCATGCGCTCATGGTGTTGGAATACCGCCTTTACCCAATCAACATTGGTTATTCCAGACTCAATCAGCATTTCAGCACTTTTAGCGGGATGGACATTTAACGATTTACGTTGCTGCTCTGTTAAAGGCGCATCTTGATGAAACAATTCTTCCTGCAACTCCCGCATTCCAATATTGGAAGTAAAGGCAGCCGCCAGCAAAGCAAAATGTTGTTCTTCAGGTAAACCTAAACGGCTCGCCACTAGCTCGCATAACATTGCCACACACAATGGATGCCATAGTGTATATTGTCCGGAATGACACACATGAATAGCACCAATACACGCATCGGTATAGTTGGTGAATAACTGGCGAAAGCCTTTGACTAATTGTTTAACACGATATTCAACTGTATCCTCAGAATCCTCAATCGCAGCAAACAATTTTTCGGTATAATTGGCACACTCACACAATAACTCAAAGGGATCCTTTTTATTCTTAGCATTAGCATCCATCTCTTCCGTATCATCTTCGTTAAGGATACGAAATACACCATGCTCTACAACAGCCGCCAATATTCGCTCAGAAGGCACAACATTGCCTTCGCTTAGTAAAAGCCGTCCCTCTGCATCATAAACAGACCAAGGCAAAGCTTCACCAATTTTGATTTCACTATCCTTTATCTTTATTAGCATAGGTATGATTTTCTTTGTAGTTAAATACCTTTTCGGATAGTATGGGTGTTTTTTTACATTATAATAAAAATGGTATTTAACCCTAGGCCGCGCACAACGTATAATAAGCCAATGGAATCAAATAAATTATTGAAACAGCGCGATTTGGCCCATGTCTGGCACCCATGCAGCCAAATGAAGGATCACGAGTGGTTACCCCTTATCCCGATTAAATCGGCTAAGGGGGTGTGGCTAGAAGACTTCGAAGGCAAACGCTACCTTGATGCCATATCGAGCTGGTGGGTTAATATTTTTGGCCATGCCAACCCCTATATTAACCAACGCATTCGTGAACAAGCCGAACAATTAGAGCATGTTATCTTAGCAGGCTTTACCCATGAACCGATTATTGAGCTATCTGAACGCTTAGCTCGATTAACCCCCGCACCTCTGACTCGCTGCTTCTACGCAGATAATGGTTCATCCGCTATCGAAGTCGCATTAAAAATGAGCTTCCATTACTGGCGTAATAAGGGGCGTCATAATAAAACTAAGTTTGTTACCTTAAGTAATAGCTACCATGGTGAAACCCTGGGCGCCTTAGCCGTAGGTGATGTTGCCCTCTACAAAGAAACATACCAACCCTTGCTCATGCAGTGTATTACTGTTGATTCACCAGATTGCTTCCACCGTGATCCAGAGACATCTTGTGCCGAACATAGTGAGCAGATGTTTGCCAAGATGTATGCCACCTTAGAACAACACGCCGATGAAGTTTGTGCTGTTTTAGTTGAGCCATTAGTCCAGTGCGCTGGTTATATGCGCATGTATGATCCTGTCTACTTAAAGCGCTTGCGTGAAGCGTGTGATGAATTTGGTGTTCATCTTATTACTGATGAAATCGCGGTGGGCTTTGGCCGCTCAGGAACCATGTTCGCTTGCGAACAAGCTGACATTAGCCCTGATATTATGTGTTTATCTAAAGGTCTAACTGGCGGCTATTTACCACTTTCCGCAGCTGTCACTACAGATCAAATCTACCAAGCGTTTTATGATGATTATGAGAAACTAACCGCATTTCTACACTCGCATAGTTATACCGGTAATGCACTGGCTTGTAGCGCCGCCTTAGCAACACTCGATATTTTTGAGCGAGATCCAGTTATTGAAAATAACCAACAGCTGGCTAAGCAAATGTATCAAGGCATTGAAGAGTTACAAGCCCACCCCCATGTCGCCGAAATCAGACAAACCGGGATGATCCTCGCAATCGAATTAATTCGTGATAAACAAAAACGCTTAGCATACGATTGGAAAGAAAGACGTGGCCTACGCGTATATCAACATGGCCTTGAAAAAGGCGTACTCTTGCGTCCGCTAGGTAATGTGGTTTACTTCATGCCACCTTATGTCATCAATAGTGATGAAATCAAACTGATGACCCAAACGGCGATTGAAGGTATTCATATAGCAACAAGTGACTAATTTTAGTGTATGCGAATCCCCAGACTCTACCAGCCCGGTGATTACACCCTGCAAACCGAACTGCACTTATCTGCATCAGCAACACAGCATGCTACCCGTGTATTACGGCTTACTGTCGGTGATGAAGTGATTCTATTTGATGGCGAAGGCCATAGCTGTGTGGCAGTGATTA
This sequence comes from uncultured Thioalkalispiraceae bacterium, assembly GCA_964584455.1. Taxonomy (GTDB): domain Bacteria; phylum Pseudomonadota; class Gammaproteobacteria; order UBA6429; family Thiohalophilaceae; genus CAZPAE01. The sequence goes on along the minus strand of CAZPAE010000024.1, from coordinate 8,896 downwards.
ACTCACAAGAAAAGAAAAAAACCTCTGTCACTATAAAAAAGCAGTTAAACCAAAATACCGAATCCCCGCTCAATATCCACCTCGCATTGTGCATTAGCAAAGGTGAACGGATGGATTATGCGATACAAAAAGTGGTAGAAGCAGGTGTACACAGTATCACCCCCATCGTCAGTGAGCGTGTTGTGGTTAAGTTAGACGAGAAACGACGTCAGTCACGTTATGCGCATTGGCAAGGAATTATTATCAGTGCTTGCGAACAATCAGGCCGAAACTTATTACCAACACTTCACCCTATTAGCGACTATTCGCATTTTATCTCACAAAATCATGCTGGTTTGCGTCTTATGTTTGATGTACATGCCACAACACCAATGGCTAAGATAGAAAAGCAAGAAACAGTTACAACCCTTATTGGTCCTGAGGGTGGGTTTAGCCAAGCAGAAGTAGACAGCGCTATAGCGAATGGGTTTGCCGTAACACAATTAGGACCACGCATATTACGCACTGAAACAGCGGCATTAGCAGCCTGTGTTAGTTTACAAACACGCTGGGGAGATTATTAAGCCTGTAACTTGAGGATACGTGCCTCAAGCTCATCGATATCTGGGACTAATGTAGTAGTGCCATTTACAACTACCTGCGCTTTAACGGATTGACGTGCATTTTGCGTCTCTTCGTTAAACTGGATGGTATTAGGTCTCACCACTTGGAGGCTGGGTAAGCCTTGCATCAATATCGCAACATAGGGCAGTTGCGCATTACCATTGAGTGTATTGAGTACCGCAATACGGCAACTTTTGTGCGCCTCTATAGATTCACCTTCACTCACCCGCTCAAAAGACACAAAAGGCACACGGTGTTCACGCCAACTGATGTAGCCTAATAACCAATCAGGTGCACCCGGTACAGGTTCGGGTTTTATATAAGGCACCACCTCAGCAACAGCAGCATTGGGTAATAGCGCAATTTCTTTATGCATCGGTAACAATAAACAATGCACTGTTTCAAATTGCTTCTGCTGTAATTGACTCAAGCTAGTACTTGCAGCGGTAGTCAGGTTTTTTCCATCTGACATCTACTCAACCTCGCTTGACATGAAATGTTTTGTTAGCTGTTTTGCTAATTGTTCGGGGTTACCAATAAAATGTGCGCCATGTGCATTTCTAACGTGGTCTGGCATGCTACTAATGACACAGCTTTCTGCTGACTGTAACCACACTTGGCCACCGGCATCTAACATCTGATAGCATCCCTGTTTACCATCATCACCCATCCCACTAAATATAATGACCCCGGAGCGTTCACCATAACGGGCCGCAACATCGGCGATAACCATATCGATAGAAGGCGTGTACTTGGTTTCTTGCTCTAAACCGGTGAGTTCAATATTACCAATAGGGTTTACCAATAAACGTTCACCTACCGGGGCAACAATCACATCCCCCGCCATTAATACATGATTATCTTTAGGTGGCATTACCCTAAGACGAGTCGAACGACCTAACTGCTCAGCCAATAAACCGACAAAGTTCGCGCCAAGGTGTTGCGCAAGAATAAACGCAACAGGTAAATCAACAGGCAATGTCTTCAGAAAACGTTTAACCGCCTCCGGCCCACCCAATGAGGCACCCAAGACCCAAACATGACGCGCAATTTGCTGATCTTTTTTGGTCTGTGTTTTACTTTTCTGGGCAATGACTTTATGCAAGTCGGAAATATCATATTCACCAGACTGCCAATCATTAATACCTTTGGACTCAGCAATTTTCTGCATCAAGCTATAGTGCCACTTGGTGTTTGCTGGCTCATTAAATGTTAAGGCTGTCACATCGTTAAAAATGATCGGGATATCCACATTATCCAATACTTCATGCAATAAACTCTCGCTCTCTTCTTCTTCATCATGTAAATCCAACAATAACACTTCTGCTTGAGAACGTTCTAGTTTACGCAGGAATAACCGAGTCAAAGGCTCACTCAAAACCACATTTAAACCGGCTAACTCCATGACACGCCGTAAATTAGTCCGGTGTTGCAATGAGTCAGAAGCAATCGCAATTGCTACATCATTTAATGCTGAATGCAACATCCAATAATTCTCTTTATATAATGGTTCGGACGCCGGTAAACTTGGCGAATAGTTTTTAACTAGGTCGGCCTTTTGAGCTGGCACTAAAAATTACCTTTTTGATTTAGCATATCATCAATATTATCCAGTAATTCCCCTTCACTATAGGGTTTACCCATATAGATGTTAACACCAATATTCATCGCCCTATCGCGGTGTTTTTGCCCGGTACGCGATGTGATCATGATGATAGGTAGGTCTTTTAATACATCATCGTTACGGATATTGGTTGCTAGCTCAAAACCATCCATCCGTGGCATTTCTACGTCTAATAACATCACATCAGGCTTGATATCTTGCAATTGCGCCAAGGCATCAACACCATCTTTTGCAGAGATGGTTTTAAAGTTGTTTCGTTCTAACAATCGAGTGGTCACTTTGCGCACGGTAATAGAATCATCCACCACCATAATCAACGGCTCTCGCATCTCGGCAACAGCTGGAGTTGCCGGTACATTGGCGTCAAGCCCTTCTTCATGCAATGCCGCTGAAAGTCTGATCAAGACACCCAGATCAAGTATCAAGACAACACCACCATCACCCATCACTGTCGCCCCAGCGATACCCCGCAAGGTACTAAGCTGTGGCCCAACAGGTTTCACAACAATTTCCCGACTACCAATCAATCCATCTACATGTATCGCCGCACGATATTCACCAGAACGCACTAGTAATAATGGGAGCTTATTCATGTCTTCCGGTGGGGCTTGTACATCGGATATCCCCATTGCCGCACCTAAATGAATATAACGATAGTCATTCTCGAGCCAACGGTAACTGCCTTCTTTTTCCGACTGCATCCTCACAACTTCTTCGCGACCAACCCGTTCTACTGACTCCACACCCAGTAACGGAATCGCATAAGTTTCATCATGTACAGTAATCATTAATGCACGTGTTACCGACAGACTCAACGGCATACTAATCTGGAATTGGGTACCCTGACCTTGTTCGGTCTTAATGTCGAGCAAACCACCTAATTGCTTGATCTCATTGTCGACCACGTCCATACCAACGCCGCGACCGGAGATTTGGGTCACTTCATCTGCGGTACTAAAACCAGACTGTAAAATAATATCGAGTAAATCATCTTGGCGGACTTTCGCATCTTCGCTAATCAATCCGCGTTCAATAGCTTTGGCACGAATAGCCTCAAGGTTGATACCCGCACCATCGTCCGAAATGGTAATGACAACATCCGAACCTTCGCGGGTGAAACCTAACTGAATTTTCCCTGTTTCATCCTTACCATTTGCTTTTCTTTGCTCGGGTGACTCAATACCATGGGCCAATGCATTACGTAGCATGTGTTCTAGTGGGGACATAACCCGTTCAAGCACAGTACGATCGAGTTCATTGTCCGCACCAAAAATATCAAACTCGACTTTCTTACCTAGTTCTTCTGCTGTTTGACGCACAATCCGGCGTAACCGAGGCACTTGACCCGAGATAGGCACCATGCGAGTCCGCATTAAGCCTTCTTGTAATTCCGTATTAACCCGTGATTGTTGCAGCAATAGCGTTTCTGATTCACGGGTTAAATTGGCAAGAATCCCACGCAATGAGTTCAAGTCATTAAGTGATTCCAACATACCCCGTGACAAGGTCTGCATCTGAGTAAAACGATCAAACTCCAGTGGATCAAAGTCATGATGCGCACTACCACTTTCTTCTATTCGGTATTGGATTTGGGCCTCAGCTTCAATTTCAAAATTCCGTAACTGCTCACGAAAACGCTCAACCGTATCATCTAATTCAGTTAAGTTATATCGAAACGCATTGGTTTGTTGTTCCATTCGCGAACGATAGATACTGACCTCACCGGCAAAATTAACCAAATTATCTAATAGCTCTGAACGTACCCGAATTAATTCACCACGCGGACGCTGCTGAGCTTTAAATGTATCTTCTATATCATCCGGTAAATTCGGTGTGGTCGGCTCTGGTTCTGTAGCCTGACTACCGGCAAGCGGAATCACATTATCTGATGCAACAGGTGGTTGTTCTGGTGGTGTCTCATTCTCGCTATCTTGTTGTACTGGCAAGCTTACCTCTTGTTCAGAGGTTGGTGCCATAGGCGGTGGATCTATTGTCGTATCCGGATCATCATCTGGCTGTGCTGCATTAGTCGTCTCACTTTCTGGCTCAATCACGTCACTATCAGTGGCTGGCTCATCAGCCGACTGTGGCACAATGGGCTCAGGTGGTGATATTTCATCTTCTATGGAGATAGATAAACCGGACATATCTACCTCATCGGGTGATTCACTCTCTTGCGTAGCCGCTAGTTCCGGCGAGGCAGGCTCAGGCTCCTCAGGATCCGAACCTTCTGTTTCTGATTCCTTATCAAGCTCTGCTGTATCAACCTGTTCACCTTTGGCCAGACTGTTAATCACTTGGATTAACTCAACCGCTTGTGCAGGATGTTGTTGCTGGCGTATTAACTCCAACATTTCAACCAAGCGATCTTGTGCCTTTTGCAATACATGGAACATATCATCGGCAATGCTAATTCTGTCATCAACCACCGCCGTTAACATGGTTTCCATACTATGACTCAAATCGCCGATTTCTTTCACACCAGCCATGCGCGCACCACCCTTTAAGGTGTGCAATTGACGTTGCAAAGCTTTAACGTATTCTAAGTTTTCGGGATCATCGCGCCAATCATGTAAGGTATGGTCACTATCATCTAGAATCTCGACACCTTCTTCGAGGAAGATCTCCAGTAGCTCGTCATCATAATCCATGGATGACATGGCTTGTTCAACTGCGGCCGCTTCGGCTGCAACATCAAGGTCGTTATCTTCTGCAACAATTTCGATGTCATCATCCACTTGAGGAATACCATTGGCATCGATTTCTTCTAGGCTGGTGCTATCCATGCTTTGTGGTAGTTCAATTTGCATGGTGGGTGATTCATAGCGTGTTTTATCTAATAGGTCACGAGTACGCTTAATCAAATCAGCGTTATCTGGTAGTTCACCTTCACCAACACCGAGTTGCTTAACTGTTTGCTCAATGAAATCACCGGCATCCGCAAATAAATCAACCAAAGGTGGATCAATTTCGAAGTAATTCTCTTGCAGATAACGAACATGCTCTTCTAAGAAATCACATAATTCGGCTATTTGCGGCACGCTGGCTGTGCGTGAACTCCCCTTTAGCGTATGCAGTGCACGTATTAATGTGGGTGTAACCACTTTAATATCTTGCTCGTGCCAACCAGAAACATATTCACGCAAATCAGCTAAATGGGTTGCAATTTCTTTTTGATAAATACCAAATAAAACTGGATCAATTGCTGGAATTTCCTCAACACGACTCGGCATTGATGACTCGGTAACACCAGCATCGCTGGCTTCAGCTTCACCGCCAGGCTCAGCCAACATCTCGTCAACTTCATTCAGTTCAATACCTTCGATTTCCACAGGCTCAGCTTGTTCAGCCTCCGCCTGTTGCTCTGGAATATCAATACCATCTAAATTGACTTCTGTTTCAGATGTTTCCTCTGACTCCTCAGCATCTAATTCGGATAAACTATCCAGGCCATCGATTTCTAAGGTAGGAACACCGAAACCTTCTTCTCGCGTTTCGTCCTCTTCACCACTATCACTTGGCGTTTGTGTAACTGGCTCGGTAGATTCAGTTGAAGCAACTTCATCAGCTTCCTGGCCCAAAGTCATATTATCTAGCTCAGCGAGGCTTTCACCTTTACTGAGTGCTTCTGCACGCTCGATAAGTTGATAAACATGCTGATCAGGTTTCTCGCCATTTTTAAATAAATCTAGCAATGAAGGAAAGAGTTCACGGCCTTCATTAAGTAATCCCAAAATTTCAGAAGAATGACTAATAGTTCCGTCAATAATCCGGTTAAGCATATTCTCACAGGCCCATGCAAACTCGCCCACATCCACAGCACCCACCAGACGACCACTTCCTTTTAGGGTATGAAAAGACCGACGTAAGTCTTTTAGCGTATCCATATCCTCTGGGTTGTTTTCCCATACGGGTAATAAACGGGTGATATTGGCATATTCTTCTTCCGCCTCTTCCAAAAAGATCTCAACAATCTCATCGTCAAGTTCATCCGCTAATACTGGCTGCGTATTAAGTGGTGTAGTTGGTGATGGCTTATCTTGCTCAGCGGGCTCTTGCACAACATCCTCAACCGAGGATTCTTCCACTTGTGGTAAATTAAATTCTTGTGAAATGGCCCCTTCGGTATCAGGCTGTTCAATACCGGAATCGTCATCCGATGAAGATAAATCAGGCTGTACTAATTCAGTCTCGGTTTGTTCATCAAATTCACTCGCATCAATGTCATCTTGAGTGGGATCAACTGACATCTCCACAGTGGCATCATTACCGTCTGAACTGTCTTCAAAATCAGGCGCATGAATATCGACCAAGGTTTGATCGGTCTCAGAGCTTTCTATTTCAATTTCAGGTATGGCTTCACTGGCTTCTTCACCGATGGTCACCCCTAATGCCGTTAGGCTTTGTTCTGCTACATCTAAAATAGCAGTAGGATGGCCCCAGCTTTCAGTCAACGACTCCAAATAATACTCGACACTACTAATTGTATCGGCCAGCAAGTCTAAAGTTGTTGTTTCAGGCCGTGCATTACTATTTAGAATTTGCTGCTGCACATAGTGCGATGTACTTAATAAAATTTGTGACGCCCGTTCTAGGGTCAACATATTCAACGAACCACGTATCCGATCAAGAAACTCAGGCACATCTTTTAAGACATTTACATTGCGCGGAACCCGGCTGTAATCATTGAATACTTCTTTAATATTGTTCAGATCAACCTTAACTTCATCAACAACATGTTTGACTAGCTTACGCTGCTCAGGGTTAGTAAACTGACGAAGAATAGATTCATCTGAATCGGCATCCTCTTCTTCATCTTGTGCATGTACACCTGTAGGCTCGTTGAGTACTGTCTCAATATTCAGCAGTGCACCGGCCACATCCATCAATTCAGTTTCATTAATCTCGCGCTCGCCTTGAGACATGGCAGATAAAATACCGACCTGATCTTGTAATACCATACGCTGGTCACCGAAACCCAACATATCCAAGGTGTCGCTCATCTGATTGAGCTTTTCACATAGCTCATTGAGTACTTGCGGATCGCGCTCTTCGGTACGAACAAAGACATCTAAATTATCTTTAACTTGGGTGAGATCTTCCATGAGCACGGTTGAAACGGTACGCATCAGTGCCGCATTCGGCGCCGATAGATCAGCACGTGCTCTTTCCAAGGTTTCCGTATCCGGCATCATTTCTGCCAATTGGAAAGCGTTTTTTAACTCGCTAACACGTGGCCCGATAGAACGTGCACTGGCAACATAATAAAGTAGATTTTTTAATAAGTCCTTGGGTGGTTCAGCGGATAATGCGAACTCGCCACCATCGATGATTTTTTTAAACTCCCGATCAAGCTGCCCTAGCAGTAACTTAATCGCAACAGAAGACTCAATCCCCTTGTCGCGTAATGCCTCAACCACACCACTGGCCGCCCATAACACGCGACTGGTATCAGGATCATTTGCTGCAGGGCGGATCTTTTCAATCACGGCGCTGATACGTTTAAATGCCGTACCTACATCATGATTACGAAACCAATTTAATAAGCCTAAGTGATAAGCATGGCGGAATTTACGTGTTAGTGTCGTAATCGAGTCCTCAGCACTCTCCATCGGAATCGGTGCATCAACCTCTAAATTTGGCGAGAATAAAGCGCTTTCTGACAGCAAGGCTGCGCTTCGTGCAGCACGTAAATCATTAAGTAAAGGCAACAAAACAATCGGATAATCTAATTGCCCTTGCTGTAATTTTTCTAAATAATCCGGCAATTGCATCATGCCTCGAATCATCACTTCGTAGGCATCGTTGGGATTCTTTACTTGTTTGTCTATCAACGCTTGCGCCATTGTTTCTAGCTCTTGCGCTAACATACCTGCACCATACAATTCGACCATTTGTAAGGTGCCATAAACTTGATGCAAGTAGTTTAAACAAAACCGTAATTGCGACTCATCATCCGGGGTTTCTACATACGCTTCTAATGCCTGGCGCGCATTATTCATGGTTGAGTCAATTTCGCTTTTAACCCAACTCAGTGTATGCCCATCAATACGATTTGCTTGTGCCATTTAGTTTTCAGCCTCTATTTGCGCATGGCGCTGAAACGCTAATGTGGACTCAAAATTAATTAATTCTAATTCTGGATGTGTCCAACCAAATACTTCACCAGCACCAAGTACCATGAAGCCCCCAGGTTTAAGGCACTTCACAAGTTGTTCTAATATTTTATTGCGCAGTTCATGTTTAAAATAGATAAGCACGTTCTGACAAAAAATAATATCCATTTGTCCGATCGGCTGTGTCGCGAGCTCGAGTAAATTAATATGCGTAAAACATACTTTTTGCTTTAGCCGTTCGTTCACTTGAACATGATCTGCATCTACTTCCGATAGATACCGTTTAGCTATATGTTCAGGAACATTTTTGACGCGACGTTGATGATAAATAGCATTACGCCCAGTTTGTAATGCAGCGCGACTCACATCCGATGCTGTCACACCATAATAAAAGCCCTGCCAACCAAAGAAGCAATCTTCCATTAACATGGCAAGTGAGTAGGGTTCTTCGCCTGTGGCACAACCCACACTCCAAACATGTACTGTATACGGGCGGCTTTTATTCTCAATCAATGGTAATAAATATCGTTCACGAATTAAGTTAAGCGCATTA
>CAZPAE010000023.1:0-12183 GCA_964584455.1 uncultured Thioalkalispiraceae bacterium | reverse complement strand
TTCGCGAGCCTGGACCTTTATCTGATCAATTCGTAGCGGCTTGTCGATTAGGGCTTACTCAAGAGTCCCTTGCGGAAGTTTCCGAGCAGTCCGCGTCTGTGCGGGACCTCCGGTATCAAGGGTTGTTTAGCACACTTGAGCAGCCTCTTTGGTGGTCGAGTGAGTTGATTTCTCTGCGAGCAGCCCTAGACAGAGAGGCAGATGAAACTGGTCTGGCAAAGGCAATAGCTTCAAGATTCGACCACGCCGCTGAGCTGGCGGTATGTGAGCTTTGCGGCGAATCGGGCGTGGACACGTTCGCCTACGATCGTGATGACGATAGTAAGCGCTATCCTGCGCACGCTTCTTGCACTACGGTCGAATACGATGATCCGGCTGCGCCCGGCTTCGACTTGCGCCGGTATCTACTCGATGACTACAAATAGAAAGGCGACCTACGACAGACGGCTCAGAAACGTCGCGCGGTACCTCAGCAGTAAGCCAAAGTATCAAAAGCCCGCAATGCAGCTGATCGAGAATCTAGAGCATTTCAATCTGTCCAACCGACGTCTCGATTTCCCACCCTTCGAACTCGAGATACTTAGTACCAAAGAGTGTATTGGTAGAAATGGCCAAGGGTGGGTCTGTGTCAATGGATATTTGGAGATCGACTGCGACGGAAGACTTACAAGACAATCTGTTGCAGTGTCCATTCTATTCCTAGAGGATGAGTCCCGCCCCCCGGAAATTATTCGTCGATTTCACTTTGACTACGAACGACAGATTGCGGAAAGGAGCAGCCATCATTGGCCTCATACGCACTTTCAGTATGGTGGGAAGTTCAACGACAGGCACTATCCAGACCACTGGCAGGGGGCTGATCCTTGTCCTTTTCCCAAGGCCGACTTACCCCGCTTTTTGTGTCACCCATCAGATTTCATGGTAACGCTGGATACGGTCTTTTCGCTGTATGGAAACGCTGAAGATCATAAACTTCAGAGTGATGGAACATGGGGCGCTGCGCTTCAGTCAGCGGAAGAGACGTTTCTCAAGCCATACTTCGATACCCTTAGCGGCCGCATGCCTGTTCGGGGCGAAAGTTATTTCACTTTTCTCGCCGAGAAATCTCTGATCATCCAGATTCTCTGAAACGATTTGCTGGCTCTTTGGGGTGCTCCCAATGGATCCAATAATCATATTCAATTTCCCGACATACTGATTCGTTCCCAAGAAGGCGGAAGCCAGGCGCGCGGTACCAACCCTGGCTCGCTGCGTACAACACCATCTACCATTAGAAGCCGACATTCGGGACCCCTTAGATCTCGGGTGTACGACACGCGTTGGTTTGTGGTCGAAGCTCAACCACGAACTACACCCCCACATAGACTAGTTCTGATTCAAGACTTGCCTGGGAAGCACTTCGTATAGAAAGCTATCTGAAACTTGTCCTTTGAACTGCCGATGATTCTGAAGCGTAGCAATACGTGCCATACCCGCCTTCTCCATCACTCTGCAGGAGGCCTTGTTTCTCGTATCGCATTCCGCGAATATTCTTGCTAGCTTTAGTCTTCGAAATCCGAAATTGATAAGCGCCGTGGCTACTTCGGTTGCGAAGCCTTGCTGTTGGTAGGCTGGATGAATCGCATATCCTAGGCTTGCCTCGCCCGCTGAAGCTTCGGCGATTTTCAAGCCGCATCCACCTATCAGCTTCTCTTTACGCTTTAGGACGACTGCGAGTTCGTAACGCTGAATTGGCGACGCATCTGTATATTCTATGCATCTGCTAACGAATGCCTTCGAGTCGGCCGCCGTGTTCGGTCCCCAGATTTCAAACTCGGAGAAAGCAGGAATTGATGCGTATTCGTGGACGGCCGCCCAATCATCTCGGGCGTACTTTCGAAGCGTCAATCTAGCTGTATCGATCATTCGATGATACCAAGTTGTAGAAGGTGTGATAGAGCCACGCCTTAGCCTATAAACCCGGACGGACCGTGATCTCTGTTTTGTGGCCGACATTGGTCACGCAATTGTTCAAGCCGAGTAGTAAGAGTTTTCTGGTCTTCGATCCTTTGAAGCCAAGTCCTTACAGCACCAGCGTACAGCTTTCAGCAGCCTTTGAGTTAACCGTCGTTGTATTGTTCATACAACAGCGTCGCCAGTTCGTCGAATTGGTAGCTGTATTCGTGGCCGAAATTGAGTTCCACTACGCGGTGAAGGGCAGCTTCTATGGTTCGGGAAGCTCTTCGTTCATTTGGGACAATCATATACCGTCGCCGAGGTGCCTTACTCGTCATTACATGTAGCACCGCGTCCGCAACTTTTCTAGGTTCATCGAGTTTTCTATTTCCAAGTTCTGTTCGAATGAGCTCTCTTCGCTCGCTATCGCTCATCGAGATTTCACCCGCGGACAGCGCGGTCATTATTTGCTGAAGAATCTTCCTTCGAATCTCGGAGCGGAACTCCCCAGACTCGATGATACTCACGTGTACTTCAGAGTCACTGTACTCAGCAGCTAGCGAATCTGCGTACGCGCTCAAAGCGGCCTTACTAGCGCTGTATCCACCATCGCTGCCTGAAGCTCGAATTCCATCGACGGATCCGATGCATGTAGTTCGGCCTCCACTATCCTCAATCATTCCAATGAAAGCGGCGTTCACTCTCATCGCACCGAAGACGTTCACGTCAAACGTATGTTCAATAGCTTGAATAGTACCGCGGACCAATGAAGCCTTGTTATACACACCAGCATTGTTAACGATACCCCAAAGCCCTCGACCTTCTTTTTCCACCTCGTGGTGAGCTGACTGAATTTGACTATTGCGAGTTACATCTAGCAAGACCGCCTTTATCTTTCCCTCTAGATCAAGTCGTTCTACGTCTAGTGGGGTTCTGACGCCTGCATACACAAAGAATCCACTGTCCGCGAGTCGCCGTGCGATTTGCAGCCCAAAGCCAGAACTTGCTCCCGTCACTAGCACAGCCCTCTGGCGAGGAACCATTCGGTTTCGGTCATCCACCATGATTGACTGAAACAGGGAGCACCGCTAGACAGCGCTCGCCAGTTGAGCTTCGCTGTACGGCCATGCCAGGTGCTTTAGATCCAAGGGTCGTCCATCCTATTTCGTCGCTTCGACGAACAGTGAAAAATGCTGACTCGATGAAGCTCTCGCGCGAGCGTTGTAGCTGCTGTTGTCAATTCGCAATGCTGGTACATCACTCCCCTGGTAACGACATTCTTTGACTCGGCTAAATCCTACTCCAATTAGAAGGTCGCGAAGAAGGTTAAAGTCGTAGCCGAACTTGTGGCCGAAATTGAGAGTCTGTTGACTACAGCCGCTATAGAGCAGCAAATAATCCAACCTCGGGATCGCGCCATCCTTGAAGTCAGGGCCGATCGGATAGAACAACTCCCTGCTCTCAAAGAAAGACTCATCGCAATTAACGTACGCAGTGAAGAGCTTTCGAATGTCCGGCACAACGATTCTCGCTGTACCACCTGGTTTTAGAATTCGGTAAACCTCACTGACAAATTGAGGTGCTTGGTCCGAATAGCGTAGATGCTCAAGAAGGTGGGCCGAGTAAACCAGCTGGGCGGCGCGGTCTGGGAGAGGCATTCCCCAGTTGACATTAATGGCTAAGTCTCCGCCACTGGCATCGATATTCAACCAGCCGGCCAACGCCTTGACTGCCGAACCTACGTTGACGAATAAGTCCTTGTTACGCGTACTACTGTCGATGCGCCGCACTTGATCCTCTACGAATCTCGACTGGATCTCCTTCAGTTGTTGGACTGCATTGAGCAGCTCGCTTTCCGTCTGGACTAGCTTTCTTCTAACTTCTGATAGGCAAATACCTGGATCTATGCCACCTCCCTGTCCCCGACGAGCCGTTTCGGGGAACTGCTCAAAAACTGCAAGACTGTCGAAGACGCAGTCTAGAAGCTGCGCAATATTCGTCAACAGGACATCGTTCGGAGACTCTTGCCGACTGGACGGTTCACGCTTATTGAGTCTTTTGCGAACGTCAGGCTCCACCCAATTCCAGGGACGTCGTGTATCGGTGTCGGAGTCGATCTGATCTACGCTGTCGATTGTTGGTTTCAATGGCGTTCCTGAAAATGGGTAATCTAGATACGAAGAACGCGGACAGCAAGCAAACTACTGCTCGCACTCTTTCTGTCGTTGCGCAGTCGACTACGCTACTGATACTGCGTCTGTGACAAACTTTTGGTTTGCCTAAGGCACCGCATCGTCAGTATCAGGGGGTTCGCATTCCATGGCAGCGAAGTAGCCGGACGTGGCGGAGCGATGCATGGCTCGCAAACCATGCTTGTCGTAATCAACAACATCCGCTCGACTGTGCAACGTTGTACAGTTTTCCCAGACAACAACATCGCCTTCTTGCCAAGAATGGCGATACACGTTTCTTCTCGAAATCTGGTAGTTTCGGATGGCGCAGAGCATTCGCTCGCTTTCGCGCGTCGTTAATCCTCGTATCCGTGTTGCGGCAGGTGAGCAAAAGACAAACTTCCTGCCGGTCTCCGGGTGAGTTCGAACTACAGGGTGAATCAGCCCACGACCCTCGGGAACCTCTGAGTGTGGTATCGGAGGCAGGTACCAATACAGCTCATCTAGTTCGCGCCGCAGGTTTTCGGGCATTTCGGCGTACGCTATGTACTGGTTGGCCAGCATTGTGTCGCCCTTGTTTGTCGGGCACGCCAGGCACCGCAACATTGTGATTCCGTGAGATACTCTTGCATATGCAAGTCCATCGGAGTGCCAGCCCAAACCGTAGTCTGACGTTTCAGAGCCCGGCTCATTGCTCAGGTATAGAAGATCTGCAAAGCCCGGTACCTGGTGCGTACCAGGCCTGTTTCGGATTCCGCTTTCAGGAGAGCCGAAGCATTTCGTAAAACGAGTTTGGATGCTTGGCGAAATTGCCTGCCGTCGAAACACCAGTAACTGATGCTGCACCAGGAGTTTCCGCAGGTATATCCCAAGTTCTGGGGTAAGATCACGAGCCAGATCGACTCCTCTCACCTCGGCACCAATATTGGGCAGTGCTTCAGTATCGATGCTTCTCAAAGGAGAGTGCCGCAGCGTTCCTTTTCGGGTCAATTGCAATTCATCCTCCTAGAGATCGCTCGCGAAACTTGCCGTGCACATCGTCGGCGTCGCTCCAATTCGAATCGATTCGAGCAATTCCTCCAAATACTCGTAGGGCGAAGAGCCCCTCCCTGCGGTCCACTGGGCAATCGCTGTGCGAAAGCAATCCTGTACTTCGGCAGGCGGCAGGTGCGGATAAAAGTCATCTATGCTCTCAAGTTGCCAAGCGAACGTGTCTTCAATCACCCCTCGGCTGTACATTCGGAGGGCTTCTTCCCGTGGTTCATCAAGATCAATCGACAACAACAGCTGCTTTAGCCTTTCAATATGAGATACCGAGGCCACTTGCATTCCGCCTCCCGCTATCCAGTGTCCCGTCCCTACAGCGTCACCAAGAAAAACCAAGTTTGTGCCGTGGAACGCCGTTTCGGAAATTTGTTGCAGGAGCACAAACTGTGCAGGCATGGATCCTGTGACTGGACCTGCTATAGGCGCCCCTCTTACTTCGTCGATCGGGATCTCCATACTCTGTGATGCGATTTCCCGTAGTTGATCGGTGACCAGCTCTTCAGGACATTCAACGTTTGCCGAAGACTCGTCCCACTTGCAGTGCTTATTCAGGAACGCTTCCGAAAGGTCTCCGACGATCCACGTCTTACCAGAGCCGCCTCGTGCGATGAACCCGGTTAGGTAGTATTTGTGACTACTGGCAAGCGACTCGCTGCGACGATGCAGTCCCATTTTTCCACCCAAATCAATGTTAATCTCGCCGGCGACTTGAGGGCGAGGAGGGCCTGATTGATACGTTCGAATACCTAGACGGGTGCGAGTCGAGCTATTGGCCCCCTCAGCGACCACTATCAAGTCCGGATCTTGGTGTTGTCCAACACCGCAAACTCCGCGGTGTAATCGGTCGCAGTGAACTTCGGCAGTAGTCCCATAATTCAAAACGACATTCCCCAAACCTTCAGCAAAACGCCTCATGGTCTCTTCGAACACTTGAGTTTCTACAACAAAATTAGATTGCCCCCGAACTTCAAACATCTCGGTAGCGTACCGTGGTAGTCGACGCGGGTCGCCGTCCGTAGGAGGGCCGCGCTGACTTACGGTGCGGGCGTAGGGTTCATCAACTATTTTCACCGCACCGTTTGAAACAGGACCGACGACTTCGTGTCGAACATACTCGGCCAACTCCGTGTCGATTGAAGCCAACTCATCAAGCACGGCTTGTCGTCCAACCCATTGAATGTTCCGAGTGTAGCTGTCCCGCTTTTCGTATCCGATTACTTCGTAGCCCGAGCCCGCAAGAACTGCAACAGCCATCAACCCAGACACTGAGAGACCAGACACTATTGCCAGCCGACGCGGCTTCTGCGACGCGCTTTGGAAGCGTGCGCCTTGGCGAAGGTTGTACAAGCATCCAGGGTTTGATTTTTGGGCCGCACTAAGTCGAGAGGCAAGTTCAGGCCCAAGAACTGCCGAGATTCCTTTGTGTAGGTCGTCTGTTCGGTAGTTATGGCGTAGCGAAGGTATCTCTCGATAAGCCCTTACCAAGTCTTCCGCCAAGCAATCGCACTCCACCGTATTTGCCGCAGGAACAGTGAGCAGAAGAGCGAAGCCAAGAAATATTGCGCAGGTCCCGCGACTAGACGACCAGGATCGAAATCTCTTTTGGCGCAGAAGATCAGACATTTCGCTAGATTTTTCAAACTCCTACAACGTGAAAAAGAACCAACCTTGCTTCAAAATTCCCATCGATGGTTGATTATCCTACACAAAAATCGTATATGGGTCATGCCGAATATATTCGGCGATCCATTCGAGAACGACCAAAAGGAGACAGAAAATGCAGTCCACAGCAAAAAAGGGCGCACCTGCCCTGAATGAATGGAAGCAACGCGACGCCGCCACCACGGTTGAAGAGTTGGACGTACCCGCAATTCCTTCGGCATTTCCGAATGCCGCAGTTAGGGTATGTGGCTACGAGCTCGACGACATCTGTGGTGCTTCGTCAGTAATCGGTAGCGGCTAGACCAGCTGCCGCTATTGCCAGAAAGGCAAGGCCGGAGCACAAATGTGCTCCGGCCCTCTAAGAAAAGTTGAACCTGTGACGTTGGAAAACGCTTTTACCACATACTAATCAATAAAAATTACTGCAATGGTCCGTTGAACAGAACGCTCATGTCGCGAGCTGGGCCATTTCAAAGGAGGTTGCGTCGTTGAACATACTCGTAATGACTCCACACGGACAGTTTCCAATCACGAACTGGGCTCCAGAGAACACACTCCTGGAAATATGCCAGCTCAACCGGATTCCACCCAGCGCAATTAGCTTTTACTCTGAAGAAGGTGGCGAGCTTGAGTTAGTTACTGACTTGCTTTCTCAAGTTGGCGACTTACTACCTAGTACAAAAAATCTAGTAATCAGGCCCGACAGGAACATCAACTATCACGAGATAATACCTACGTCGATTGTGTCGGATCTGTCCGCAGATGACGTAAGCGAGTATTTTCTACCTAGCAATGGCAAGACACATCTGCACAAAGGACTAAGTGAAGAAGAATGCACGAAGCATATCTATCGACGAGTGGCGGAAGCAGTTGAAGAGTATGGTGCCGCGCTCAAGGAGCAACCAGTTGTCGTAGGCGTAAGCGGTGGGGGTGACTCCAATGTGCTTGTTGGCTCGCTGATCTACTCTGGAATTTCCGATATTCGGCCGGTAATGATGCTAGGTATTCCCGATTGGGACAAAGGAAGACAGCGGGCCAAGGATATCTGCGACGCTCACGATCTTACGCTGCGATACGTTGAAAAAGATAGCGTCGGAAAACTCCTCGGCGCTGCACCGAACCATGATTGGGTTAAGGGGTTTGAAGATGTTTATCCGGACGTCGACCTAGAGATGCTCGGCACGCTCGCAGTTCGATTGGTTCTAGCGTCCGTGGCCGAAGAAGATGGAATTGAGGTCTGCATTACTGGCCTCAACCTAGAAGACCTGTTGGCTGAGGCCTTCATGTGCATTCTTGAGGGCGAGCTACCGCTGAGTTTTCCTCAGCGCGCAATCGGCAATGTCAACTTCTTTTATCCCATGTACCTATGCCCCAAAAAAATTATTGACGGCTGCTTTCCAAAGTACTCACTTGCCAACTACGAGGACCGGTACCCCAGTCGGCTACGAGGTCGGGCATTGGCCTATTATCTCGCGCAATCGATGAATGGGCTGATACCGGGTATCGAATTTGACTTGGCCCGAGGCTTGAGCAAGGTCTCCGGCAAGTTCGATGGGTGGGACTCCGCACACATCGACCCGGACTTTGGATTTACCGTTCTGAGACCTATTAGCCCTGAAGCAAAACTGCGTTGGTCAGCATTCTTGGGCCACTCAGCGCATTAGAGCCAGGAGCCTATCGACATGGACAATCAAAGTGAACAACTAATCGCGGAACTATTGGATGTCGCCAAAAACGGTGGAACATCAGAGGAGGTCCGCGGTGCCCTCACAACAATTCTTGGCGGCACTGCTGTCGATGAATACCTACGACAAGAGCTAAAGAAAATATCGAAAGATGGCGGGTATCTCAACGATGGTTGGGGGGTCAATGAGATGATCCTGGGTGAAGACGGACATGCGAGACTTTCGTTAAACGTGATCGGTCCGTCTCGCAAAAATGCATACACCATCAAGGGACCAACCTGGGTCGGAGCGACAGTCTCAAATCGCGGCAACCGTGTTGACGTTGATGAATTCCATATTGAGCACAACGGTTCCGCAAGAAACAGCGAATCTCGAGTTTCATCACACGTCAGTTACAAACTGTCTCTAGGTGAGGCGATCGAACTGAAACCCGATATAGCGTATAGGTTTATTGCGACTGTCCCTATGGCAATTGTCTCCCTTTATCTGGGCGACCAGACTGATGTCATGATGAGTGTCGATTGCCAGAAAGGCGAACTAGTGAAAACCGAACATATAGCTTTGGAGGCTACTGCACTACGCACCGCAAGTGAAATCCTTGGGACCTTCGGTAGCGATAGGTCCTTTGATGTCCTCAAGGGCTTGCTTGCTCACGAGTCCCATCACGTGAGATGGGCGGCCGCGTCTGCGATGGTGCAAATTAGTCCGCGTAAAGCGTTGCCGCGAGTCCAGGACCTCGAATCCGATGCTCATCCCTCGATTCGAATGGCGGCAAAGAAAACCTCTGAGCGAATCCTGAAGCAACTGAACACAGAGTGAGGTGGAGAATGAATGTCATAAGCACCAACGGGGACGGCGAGGTTCTCGATCCTAACGAATTCCTTGAAAGGGTTTGGTCCGAATATAATGAAGACGACCGGGAAACTGTGCTACCGCTTATAGAAGATTTCCGCAAAGTTGCGAACAATACAGGCGTCTTCTTGGATAAAATTCACAACGAAATAAAGTCGTACGCAACGAAAAACTTGTCGCAATACGCTCAAGCAAGCATCTTGTTTGCCGGAACCAGAGGTAAACGGCCATATTTGAGAGCCAATATATGGCCCCCTGTGGACCCAACGTCTCCCGCCGCAAATGATATTTGCCAAGCGTACTCTTACAATCTTCCACATAATCACAATTTCTCTTTTTTGACCACCGGTTACTTGGGTTCTGAGGGGTACCAAACAGAGGTATGGACACTGAAAACCGACTGTCAGAATCTAAAAGTCGGAGATGTGGTCGAGACAGAGTTTGAGGGCGAATACAGGCTGGATACCTCAAAGGTGATGTTTTACGAGGCACACAAGGATATTCATATTCAGCGTCCACCAAAAGCATATTCTTTATCATTGAATCTAATGCTGAAGGCAGATGCCGACAAATACACAGACCAACACTTCTTCGAACCGAAGAGCGGCAAAGTCGTCGGGGTGTATTCTCAAACACTTGCGCGCCGGCGGATGCTGTTGCTGTATGTTGCCTCGTTGATTGGGTCCGAGGAGACCTACGACATCTTACTTGACATTGCTCTGAAGTCGCCGGACGAGCGACTGCGTGTTGCCGCAAAGAATGTCCTGCAAGACAGAGTCGCCGCATAGTGAGTCAGGTGTTGCAGACGACGCAACCATCAATGTAGTCGCCAGGCAGCATTTTGCGCGATAGAGACCTTATTGCATCGCTAATGCTTGCTGGCCTGACGGCTGGTGCAACTGAGATGTTTGTGCTGGCTCTAATTGCGAGGTACCAAGAGCTCGATTCGACGGGTCTTTCGTCATCAGTGGTCTACGTTGCCTCACTGGTCGGTATGGCTTGCATGGGCGTTCTTGGCGGCCGAATACTGGCGCTAGCCAAACCGTCTGTTATCGGCGTTGGAGCGCCTGTACTTTGCTGTGCCGCCGCTTGCGCAACTTACATTGTCGGCCCAGGTTCAGGCGATATTTTTGCGGCAGGATTTGTCTCATTTGTTACAGCGTTGGAGTACCCGAACGTCAACAGCACTGTCGCGGTACTTACCTCTCCTCGAGCCAGATCACCAGCTTTTTCTGCATTGCAGTCCGCAAACACTTTGATCGTGGCACTGGCGCCGCTCTTAGGTGCGGCATTAATCTGGGCGTTCGGTGCAGAAGAAGCAATGCTAGCGATAACCGCCGTTTATGCGTTAAGCATCCTACCTTGGCTTTGGATTCCCTCAATGCCGCCACATGCTCAAAAACACCGAATGAAGAGCTCTCCCTACAAGCTCCTGTTCACGCAATCCGGACTTCGAGGGCTCACGATATCGAGGTTACTGAACAACCTCATCTATGTTGGAATCCTTGTGGCGCTTCCGGTCCTGATCTCTCAAGGCGCTCAAAACCATGAGGAGTTCGTGTGGCTTCTTGCGGCCAGTCTGGCAGTGATACGACTAGGAAACATGCTGGCTGGAATTGTGGGTGCTATTCTCCTTGCTAAGCGTCCTCAACTCATCGTCCAAATTACCTACGCGGCAACCCTTCTGGGTGTTCCTGCAGCAATCGCGTTAACTCTGGTTTCACTGCCTGTATCGGTTCTGTTCTGGGGCTTCATTGCCGGAGTGGGTCATTACAGCTGCCGTGTTTCCGGAATGATACTAGGACCTTCCGTGACGTCGGGCGACAGACTGGCTGAGGTTATATTAGCCGGAGATACAGTAGTTCGACTGTACGCAGCCACCTACGGCTATTGCTTGTTGATGGCTCTCGGGTATCTCGACGGAAGTGGCCTACCGTTAGCCATCGCAGCATTGCTTGCACTCCCAGCCCCTTTTTTCCTGAGAGAGGCGGTAAACGCGTACCTTGAACAGGTCGAGGCATCAAGCCACAAAGGCAACGGTGCTCGCGATGTTCACAACAGCAAAGCCACTTTGTGACCGTATGATGAAACAGAGTGGCCTGACTTGGCGTAGTGGGTACCGGCTAGAAAATGTCGGGAGCAAATATCGTCGATATCTACCTCAATTCGAACCTGGGAGAAGACAATGTCAGCAGCGCAGGTAAATGCTTCTCAATTTGAAAGGACCATCCCTTTTCCATCTGAACTCAAAGAGAGACTGGATGGCTTTGTCTACGGAAACGAACAGACCAAAGAGTATCTGTCGTCAGTAGTTTTCAAGCATCTCCATATGACAAAGACCCAGACAGACCTTGGTTCCAGAAGCCATACCCTGGTAATGGGCTCAACGGGCAGCGGCAAATCGCACCTGGTCTCGGGATTACAACGCGTTCTAGATGTTCCTGTCGTCTCAATCGATGCAACGACCCTTACGGAGGCCGGTTATCAAGGCAGGGACGTCGACTCCATTTTTGAAGATCTGCTCCAGATATCGAATTACGATCGCATGCGGGCTGAGTCAGGCATTGTATTCGTCGATGAGTTTGACAAGCTCGAGGCTTCGGGTGGCGGAGATAGAGACATTAGGGGAAGGGGCGTACAGAACTCTTTGTTGAGAATGCTTGACGGTGATGTCCGACAAATCAAGACTACTCGCACATCCAGGTTCCACACTGGTGAAGCCGGAGAGACCGTTCTGTTCGACACAAGGCGACTCCTGTTTATTTTTGCCGGGGCATTCAGTGGTCATCCAGAGCTGACAAACGGAGACTCCGTAAGCCCAGAACAGATCG
>CAZPAE010000022.1:11644-12381 GCA_964584455.1 uncultured Thioalkalispiraceae bacterium | reverse complement strand
TAGTAGCGTACATCTCCTCTGCTGGCTCTCCTACGGATAAACCACCAATAGCATAACCATCAAAGTCCAATTCCACTAAACCGGCTAGGGACTGCTGGCGCAAGTGTGGATACATACCCCCTTGGACAATACCAAACAAAGCGGCAGAATTATCGCCATGGGCTTGCTTACTGCGCTTTGCCCAACGTAATGATAATTGCATGGACTCTTCGGCTTGTTGTTCCGTGGCCGGATAAGGGGTGCACTCATCAAAAATCATCACAATGTCTGCGCCCAACTCTCGCTGTACTTGCATAGAGCTTTCGGGACTTAAAAATACCGATGAGCCATCAACCGGCGACGCAAAGCGCACACCTTCTTCGCTAATCTTGCGTAACTTGCCCAAACTCCATACTTGAAAACCACCGGAATCGGTCAAGATGGGCCCTGACCAGTGCATAAAATCATGTAAATCGCCATGCTTTTGCACAATGGCTGTACCCGGACGCAGCATTAAGTGGAAAGTATTACCCAAAATAATTTGTGCCCCGGTAGTGGTTAGCTCTTCTGGCGTCATGGCTTTCACCGAACCATAAGTCCCTACGGGCATAAATGCCGGCGTATCGACGACACCACGCTCAAAGGCGAGTTGTCCGCGTCGGGCTAAACCATCTTGTTGTTGTAATGTAAATTCCATGGTCTGGTATTTTAATGAATAAACATGGCATCGCCATAACTAAAAAAACGATAGGCTTGTT
>CAZPAE010000022.1:0-11634 GCA_964584455.1 uncultured Thioalkalispiraceae bacterium | reverse complement strand
AAGCTTGCATAGTATGCTCATACCCGGCAAAGGCACAAATTAACATTAACAACGTAGACTCGGGCAAATGAAAATTAGTTAGTAACGCATCCACCACATTAAACGAAAAACCCGGGGTAATAAAAATATCCGTATCACCTTGATACGGCATAAGCTGCCCGGTTAAGGCAGCGGTTTCTAAACAACGTACCGTTGTGGTGCCAATGGCAATAACACGGCCACCTGCCTGTTGTGTTTGGGTAATTTGTTCTACTGTTGTGGCAGACACATCAATCCATTCTTTATGCATGCGATGCTCGGCAATATTATCTACCCGCATTGGCTGAAAGGTACCGGCCCCCACATGCAACGTGACATAAGCAGTTTGTATACCTTTATCGCGCAACGTTGTTAGCATGCTTTCATCAAAGTGCAGCCCTGCGGTGGGTGCGGCTACAGCCCCTGGGTGACGTGCATAAACCGTTTGGTAACGCTCACTGTCGGCTTGTTCATCTTGTCGTTCAATGTAAGGCGGCAATGGCATGTGACCAATGTCTTGTAAAACAGATAGCACACCTAACGAACCATTAAATTGTATGCGATAAAAATCCTGTTCACGCCCCACTACTCGAGCCGTGTAATCATTATCAAAATGTAAAGTGGAATCTATCTTAGGTGATTTACTGGCACGAATTTGTGCCAGCAGCTCGGTTTCACTGAGGATACGTTCAACTAACACTTCAATCTGTCCGCCCGTCGCTTTTTTACCATGTAAACGTGCCGGAATCACTCGTGTATCATTCATTACCAGTAGATCGCCAGACTTGAGTAACTGTGAGATAGCCGTAAACGGCTGATCTTCGTATCCACCATTGTGTTTATCTAACACTAATAGCCGACTATCACGCCGTTGCTGCGTAGGATATTGCGCAATTAATGCCTTGGGTAAATGATAATGAAAATCTTGACGTCGCATTGACATGAATAGGCAGCAACCTGCTTAACCGGTATTGCGCATACCTGCTGCAATCGCATTAATGCTACGTAATAAAGGATCACGCCAACATTCACGCTCACTTTCAGCTACATCTTCTTGTCGATAGCGATGTAATAGTGTCAACTGAATTTGGTTCAGCGGATCAAGATAAGGATTACGTCGGCTCAGCGATAATGCTAGCTGTGGTGTCTCTGCCATGAGATAGTCAAGCTGGGCAATTTCGAGCACATGTTTCACCGTTGATTGATGTTCAGCACAAATGGCTTGGTAAACATGCTGTGCTTCATCTTGGTTGAGACATAAACTCACATAGCTTTGGGCAATGGCCATCTCAGCCTTAAACAACGCCATTTGCGAATTACTGAGTAAGGCTCTAAAAAACGGCCAGTTATGATACATGTCTTGTAAAACAGCCAGGCGTTCGGGGTTTTCGTTAATCCAGCTATGTAATGCGGTACCAATGCCATACCAGGCTGGCAAGGTATGGCGTGACTGCGCCCAACCAAATACCCAACCGATGGCACGTACCGATGATTTAGACCGATCCGACTTCTTACGATGCGAAGGTCGTGAACCGATATTCATTAACGCAATTTCTGAAACTGGTGTCGCTTCATAGAAATAATCGAGAAAACCCGGTGTTTTATCGGTTAGGGTACGATAATGCTGCTCACCCATATCTGCCAGTTCTTTCATGATAGCACTGTACTGCGTATCATCTTGCGTCACCGGTGTAATAATATTTTGGCTTGCTTTTAATAAACCAGTTACCCCGATGGTTAACTCATAAACGGCAGTTTCTTGGTTACTATACTTATAAGAAAGCACTTCACCTTGTTCAGTAAACTTAATCTCACCATGCACCGTACCGGCAGGTTGCGACAAAATAGAATCATGGGTTGGACCACCACCGCGGCCAATAGTACCACCACGACCATGAAATAAACGGCACTTCACGCCACGTGATTGGGTTAAAGCTGTAATCCGTTTTTGTGCTTGGTAAAGACTCCAAGCGGAAGATAAGATACCGCCATCTTTACAAGAGTCAGAATAGCCTAGCATGACTTCTTGCTTGTTACCGGCGGCCTTAAGTAACGCCGCATAAGTGGAGTTATCCAATAACTGACTCATGACCGGTTCGATGTGGGCTAAGTCCTCAATGGTTTCAAATAAGGGCGAAATACGCACATGGCAATACCATTTATCACCCTCTTTACCGGCTAACCCAGTTAACCAAGCGAGGAACATCACTTCCATTACATGACTCGCTTCATGAGTCATAGAGATGACATAATTACCAAATGCATTAGGGCTAATCACCTTATGCATCTTAGCTATCACATTAAAGACTTCGATTGTCTCTTGTGCTACGTCAGATAACGGCTGAACATCGACACTTTGCGCTGGCTTAACAATATATTCTGATAACAATGCCAAACGCTCTGCTTCAGAACGCTCATTGTAATCTGTGACACCCCATTGGTTTAATACTTGTGCCACTGTATCAGAATGAATTGTTGATTCTTGACGAATATCTAATTGGGTCAGGAAAAAACCAAACGTTTCGACTAATCGAATTAAGTCTTTGAGTTCCCCATCTGCCACAACACCGTCACCATGACCAATTAAGGAATCCCGAACCAAATATAAATCACTCAATAAGCCCTGCTCATTCACATAAGCGGATGGATGCATGTGCGGTTCTTTACCTGCAATGCGTTCCGCTATTGCTTGTAGGGAATACTGTAGCCGACGTTGCATTATAAAGAGTTTGCGCCGATAGGGTTCTTGTTGATACAAGTCATCTCTATCAACAAACGTTTCCGGTACCTCTGCTTCGTCTTGTTCTAAGCTTTTTAAAAACTCATCACTTAAACGGGATAACTTATGCGAGTGCGTCAGCTGATGCGATAATTTAACGAGATGTTTCTCATACTCCCTCATCGCTTCGCGTGCCTGTAGACATAATGCCATCACAGTAGTTTGGGGTTTTACAAAGGGGTTACCGTCGCGATCACCACCAATCCAGGAACCAAAGCGAATGAAACTCGGTGCTTGAATTGCAACAGTGTCAGAAGGATAAATCTCGTTCAGTGCCCGTTCCACATTACGATAAACCAGTGGCACAGCTTTAAATAAACTCTCTCGAAAATAATGTAAGCCGTTTTTCACCTCATCCAACACTTCGAGCTTACGCTCACGCACTTCATTGGTTTTGTAAAGAATATGAATGTGACGTTCTAATTCGGCTAATACTCGCTCCCGATCTAACCGGGTTAAACGATTATTGAGTTTTTCACTAATGAGGAAAATACGCCGTAACGCATCCATCACGGTACGACGTTTTGATTCGGTTGGGTGTGCTGTAATAACCGGCACATAGGCAAGATGGTCAAACA
Organism: uncultured Thioalkalispiraceae bacterium; assembly: GCA_964584455.1. Classification (GTDB taxonomy): domain Bacteria; phylum Pseudomonadota; class Gammaproteobacteria; order UBA6429; family Thiohalophilaceae; genus CAZPAE01. The sequence goes on along the minus strand of CAZPAE010000022.1, from coordinate 8,259 downwards.
AGGTTTGCACTTGCTCCGCAGATACACCTTGTACTTTGAGTTCACGTAAAGTGCGCACAAATGAACCTGACCAATTGGGACCAGTGCGATCCGCATCTTTCCGACGTTGCTTGTGGCTATAGGATTCCTCAGCAATATTGACCAAACTAAAGTAGATACTAAATGCTCTGACCACATGACTCAGCGTATCCGGATCAAGGGACTCGATAAGCCTTAATAACTTAATCCGTTTGTCGGGATCTTCTTCTTTACGTAAACCAATATGCCCCTTACGTAGCGCCTCAACGGCAGCAAAAACCCGCTGTCCCGCCTGGTCGCGCAAGATTTTCCCCAAAATATTGCCGAATAATTTCACCTGACGGCGTAACGGTTTATCATCTACCGCATCTTCGGGCACAGCAAGCTGTGTGTTTAGAAAAGATTTTGTACCTGCAGTCATAATATACTTGTGGAATCGTCAAAAAAGGGCGCTATTATACCCTCTCTCGACCTCGGTTTCGCCTCTTGACTTTACTGATAATTAATCGGTATACCGAGCCATAGCAGTGTATTTTCAGATTGATAAAGGAACAGGCATGCCCACATTAACCAATTTGCCGGCTTGGAAAGCATTACAAGACCATTTTGAGTCCATACATGGCTTGCACATGCGGGATCAATTTGAGGCAGAGCCCGATCGCTTCAAGCGGTTTTCATTGCAACTGGACGATTTGCTGCTGGATTACTCAAAGAATCGAATAACCCAAACCACCATCGATCTGCTATGCCAGCTAGCACAAGAATGCGATGTGCCTGGCTGGATCGAAAAAATGTTCAATGGTGAGCCGATTAATCACACCGAACAGCGCTCCGTCCTACATGTGGCCCTGCGCAACCAAAGTAACCGCCCTATTTTGGTTGACGGTAAAGATGTCATGCCTGATGTCAACGCCATGCTGAACAAGATTTGTCAATTTAGTGAAAACATCCGTTGCCGCCAATGGCGAGGCTATACCAACCAGCCCATTACGGATGTGGTGAACATTGGTGTGGGTGGCTCTGATCTAGGGCCAGTGATGGCAACCGAAGCCCTCACTCCCTATGCGATTTACGTATGCATTACGTATCTAATGTGGATGAAAATCATATTGGCGATACCCTAGAACGCATCAAACCGGAAACCACACTCTTTATTATTGTATCCAAAAGTTTTACCACCCAAGACACCCTGGTTAATGCCCAAACCGCTCGCAGTTGGTTCTTAAAAACCGCAGCAGACAATGCCGCCATTAGCAAACATTTTGTCGCTGTCTCCAATAACACCAGTGCCGCCATTGAATTTGGTATTCAACCTGACAACATCTTCAAGATGTGGGATTGGGTTGGGGGTCGTTACTCTATGTGGTCTGCCGTAGGTTTAGCCATTGCCATTGCCATCGGCCAAGATAACTTTAAAGCGATGCTGCAAGGTGCCCATGACATGGATGAGCATTTTCGCACTGCGCCACTGAAAGAAAATATGCCGGTTATCTTAGGGCTATTAGGTATTTGGTATAACAACTTCTTTAAAGCACAAAGTTACGCGCTATTGCCCTATGATCAACATTTGCGATTCTTACCGGATTATTTGCGTCAAGCGGATATGGAAAGTAACGGCAAACGCATTGATCGTCATGGCATGATAGTCGATTATGAAACCGGCCCCATTGTGTTTGGTCAATTAGGTATTACCGGCCAACATGCTTTTTATCAATTGATGCATCAAGGTACTAAACTGATTCCTGCGGATATTATTGCACCGGTCACCAATATGAATTGCATTCGCGATCACCACCGAGTGTTAATGGCCAATGTATTTGCTCAGGCTGAAGCTTTTATGCGGGGTAAAACCAAGCAAGAAGCCTATGATGAATTAATGGCGCAAGGGGTAGATGATGCATTACTAAAGGTTTTGTTACCCAATAAAATTTTCCCCGGTAACAAACCCACCAACACCATTCTTTTTGAAACCTTAGATCCCCGCACCTTGGGACGTTTAATTGCCTTATATGAACATAAGTTTTTTGTCCAAGGCATTATCTGGAATATCAATTCTTATGATCAATGGGGTGTGGAATTAGGCAAGCAATTAGCTCGTACCGTATTAGGTGAACTTGACGGCGACAGCCCTGTCGCAAGTCACGACAGCTCTACCAATGGCTTAATTAATTACTATAAGTCACTGCGACCGAAAAAATCAGCAGCAACAAAAAAATAAAGTGGTAGCCGAGGACGGACTCGAACCGTCACGCCCGAAGGCACAGCATTTTGAGTGCTGCGTGTCTACCAATTCCACCACTCGGCCATGAGGGTCAGCATTATAGAGGAAAGCAAAAATAGAAAACAACGAATTATATTATGCGACTTGAACAGGAATGGTATGGCGGGTATGAGTAATGGCGTTATCTGGGCCTAAATAGACGAGCGTCGGTTTAAAAGTGGCTAATTCACGTTGCTCGAGCTGTACATAGCTGGCAATGATAATCATATCCCCTGGCGATGCTTTATGAGCTGCCGCACCGTTAATAGAAATAATCCCAGAATCCTCTTCAGCACGAATCGCGTAGGTCGTGAACCGTTCGCCATTAGTGATGTTATAGATATCGATCTGCTGGTACTCATGCATCCCCGCTGCATCGAGTAATTTGCCGTCAATGGCACAAGAACCTTCGTATTCCAACTCTGAGTGAGTCACTGTGGCCCGATGTAATTTTGCTTGAAGCATGGTTGCTAACATCACCAAATCCTATTCGTTATAAACACCATTCGAATGCGTTAATTTTACCACGCCTACTCGACGATACCAGTATTGAGGAGGCAAATCCCAATGAAACCTACGCTAACCCCAATAAAAATGCTGTAAAATTAATCAATCTTAAACTTACATCATATGGCCAAAATCAATGAAAACAAGTGCTTAGCTAGAAGCCATCAGAGTTCTGAGATTTGGACATGACTCTAGGGAAGAGCAGGAAAAAGTGATTGGTCGCGGCATACCACCACACGAGTTTCATATGATGGTATGCGCAAAAATATTTAAATATTGTGCAACTACTTCATTATTTAGTTGCTTCAATTAACTCACTACGACTGGTAAAGACTTTATCGATCAAACCATATTCCACCGCTTCGTCAGCACTCATAAAATTATCACGATCCGTATCCTGACCAATCACATCGACTGATTTACCGGTATGGAACGATAAAATTTTGTTTACTTTGGTACGCGTAGCCAGCATTTCATTTGCCTGAATTTCAATATCCGTTGCTTGGCCTTGAATACCACCAACAGAGGGTTGGTGAATCATCATGCGCGAATTAGGTAAGCAATAACGTTTACCGTTTTCACCCGCAGTTAACAATAAAGCACCCATACTTGCTGCTTGACCGATACAAATGGTACTCACATCGGGCTTAATGAATTGCATTGTGTCATAAATTGCCATCCCAGCAGTGACAGAACCACCAGGCGAATTAATATAGACATGAATGTCTTTTTCTGGATTCTCAGACTCGAGAAACAATAATTGGGCAACGATAAGATTCGCCATAGTATCTTCCACTGGCCCTTCAATAAAAATGAGGCGCTCTTTGAGAAGTCGAGAATAAATATCGTATGCACGCTCCCCATGCCCGGTTTGATCTAATACCATCGGAACAACACCCGCATAGGGAGTTCTTACCGTACCTTGATGCTTTGTATAAGTGGCCATAGCGTTCTGTTACCTACATTTAATACTATAAATTTGGTGTCGATAGAGCTAAACACCGCCCTAGATACTATCCCAGTTATTCCTAAAACTCAACTTGGGACAAAATGAAAATCATACCTAAAATAATAACTTAGCACGTATTTTTACTCATGCTAGTGCCCTCTCACGATGTACGTTCAATGCACCATGCCCCTGGCACACTGGCATAATTTCAATACTATTTACATTCACATGCGGTGGTTGCTGCGTTACCCAAAAAATCACATCTGCGATGTTTTCCGGGGTTAGTGGCTGGGTTCCTTCATATACCGCCGATGATTTATCCACATCGCCTTTGAACCGCACATTAGAAAACTCGGTTTGGGCCAACCCTGGTTCGATACACGTTACTCGAATTGGCGTACCTAATAAATCAGCCCGCAAATTGTATGAAAACTGTTTCACAAATGCCTTCGTTGCCCCATACACGTTCCCACCAGGATAAGGCCATGTCCCCGCGGTCGATCCAATATTAATGATATGTCCACAGTTGCGCTCTACCATGCCGGGTAAAATACTGTGTGTACAATAAGTGAGCCCATTAATATTGGTTTTCACCATGGTATCCCAGTCATCTAAGTCGGCCGTATGAGCGAAATCTAAACCTAAAGCTAACCCCGCACTGTTCAACAGCACATCAACTGCTTGAAATTCCACCGGCAATGCACCTAATACAGACTCGACCTCTGCACGATCACACACATCGAGTTGAAGTGTTAACACATCCGCCCCAGACAATTTACGCTTTAACTGATTAAGGCGCTCTCTGCGACGTGCAACTAGAATTAATCGATCGCCATTCTCAGCAAATAGCCGTGCCGCTTGTGCCCCAAATCCCGATGAAGCACCTGTAATTAGTACTGTTTTACCCATTCGTTTCCCTATACCTTCACAACGTTTCGCTGCACTAACCATACACCTTGGGCACAAGCAATGGCTACTCGCTCTTTATCCAGTAATACACTCTCTATGTGTAATACCTGTATCCCTGATTTTATTACCTTAGCTTCGGCTATCAGCTCCCCTTCTGATGCCACACGTACAAAATTAACATTAAACTGTACCGCAATCAGTCCATAATTTTTGGACAAGGTTGATAAACCCGCATAGCCACTGGCAGAGTCTAATAGTGAAGCAATGAACCCACCGTGTAACGTCTGTGAAGCATTCATGTGATCTTTATCCACCATAACATGCAACACTGCCTGCCCATCCGATTGCTCCAGCTCATTGACTTTAATCAACTGCTCAAATGCATTAAAGATCATATTATTTGTCAATCACAGTCGTATCATTTTTCCTTCCCATAACGACACCACCATAACAAGCTTGCTCGCCAAATGCCGCTTCACCAGGAAAATGATTAACCAGTGTAAACTGCGTATCCTCCAATAACCGACACCACTCATTCGGTAATAAAAAACCAGGTCGTGGACGGTGCGGGCTGAGTTTCACGTCCCACCATCCTTGCAATAAACCAAACACAATATCTGGTCGCCAACGTTTTTTAGCACTTAACGGTGAACCCTCCCCTAAGACTAACCAACCACCGGGCTTTAAAACCGTCTTCAAATAACGTAATGTCATTTCAATATCTGTCGCGGTATGCACTACATTCATCGCTAACACGATATCCATACTCTCGGCATCAATCCCTTGTTCCAACAAAGTATGATTAATGTCCAGGCGCTGATATCGCATAAAGGGATACTGTTCAAAACGCGCTTGCCCTTGGCGTAAAAAGCTCACGCCTAAATCAGTATACAGATAATCATCAATTTGCTCGCAAGTACTATTAAGTATTTCTGCCGTACTCGCCCCTGTGCCAGCTCCTACTTCCAAGAGACGCAAACCCGGTTTTTCATCCGCAATACTTTGTATCGCAGCCGCCACGAGTTTAGCGTAAACTTGAATAATGGCATTATCATTGTTATAGCGATACCAGACCGATGCTTTATCTTTTGGAAATAAAACATCTAAGCCTGTTTTTTTCGCTTGTAAAAAATCAATAATGCCTTCCCTCGCTAACGCGATTAATTCAAACATACCTCGACTCTGGGGAAACTGTTGTATGCCTTGCTGACATCGTGATAAACAATCTGCCTGCTTCCAACGTTCATGCTGGTAAGGTTCCCAGTTTTTACCGTTAGAGAAAGTAATCAGTCCTTCTTCATTCAATAAATCAACAATTGTTGTTGCGGTATAAGCACGATGGTCAGATACCATTGTTCTATCACATAGCTGAATAATCGTTTCATCTAGCTGCTGAAAAGCCTCAATAGCCAAATCAATACAGCATTGATCAACTAATTGATAAGTTGCCTGATAGAATGGCAAAAAAAACAAATTCGCTGCATTAGATAAATAATCAGCCTGAGGAATATACTCCTTAGCCAGTTCTTGCTTTGCCATTGACTCTTCCATCATGACGCCACCTCCGTTGGAAGATGCGCGATCACTAAGTCGGCAATTGTGCTTGCACTATACAATGTATCTAACGTGATTTCAGACTCTGGAATTTTGATATCGAACTGCTTTTCAATATATAAATAAATTTCCATTGAAGCCAACGAGTCTAGCAGGCCCATCGCGCCTAAATCAGAATCTTTATGGATTTTAAGTGTGGCATCTACCTTACCAAGATGGGTTAAGACAATATCGACAATTTGTTGATGTGTATACATATCTGATTCCTTTCTACCAACATCTATCTCCCGAATATCCTTGCAATACGACAAGCACTCAATAAAGCGCTACACCCAACTAACCAATAGTGCACCTACCGGATGGAAGTGCTCATTCCGATATGCTGCAAACTGCTTTGCCAAAGCGGCACGCTTAATCTTGCCCACAGAGGTTCGAGTTTGCTTTAAAGATCCAATAATCACCACTTTGGGTTGCTGAAAAAAGGGTAGCTTCCTTGTAATAGTCACTTTAATTAATTCCTCAATTAATACAGATTTGACTAAGTGTGTTGTTGGCTCTATCCATAAACCAACTTCTTCATCAGTATGATTATTTTCAAAACCGACAACAACACATTCTCCCAGAGCATTTAAGAAATGCAATTGCGCTTCTACATTCGCTGGGCTGATATTCTCACCAAGGCGAATAATAATTTCTTTCAGCCGTCCTGAAATAAAAAAATAATCACGGCCTTTTAAATGGATGTAATAGCCCTGATCACCTGTATTCAACCACTCACCGGCATAAGCTTGAGCAGTTTTATCCGGCTCCTGCCAATAACCCAACATATTATTTAAGCCTCGCACAACTAACTGGCCTTCTTCACCTGGAGCAGACTTTTCTCCTTTCGCATTTACCACTTTCACTTCAGAACCAAAAATAGCACTACCAATACAAGTTTCAGGAAAGTAATACATTAAATAACGAAAATCCTGCTCAGGAATATCTGGCGGCATGATAGTGGCAAAGTTAGTACACTCCGATAAACCATAGCCTTGATGGATACGTATACCGGCTGCGTCTATAAACTCACGGGCAACATCTTTCTTTAATGGCGCAGCAGCCGATACTACTTGCAAATTCGAACGTACTTTATCGCCAGCTCGGGGGGCGAGCATTTTCAACAGCACCGGGGTTAAACTGGTTAGGTTAATCTCTTCGTCATCAATCACTTTCCAAAACGACAAAAGCTGAAACTTATCACATAGCACCAAATGCGCCCTACCAACGAGACTCGCCAACATAGAAAAACCCCAAGCATTGGCATGAAATAAAGGTAACACACATAAATGTTTAGTCTCGCTGCTAATATTAAAGTTTAACTTTAACCCAAATGCATTTAATAACAGCGCATCATGGGATAACAATACACCTTTAGGATGACCTGTTGTCCCCGAGGTATACAACAATACCGCAGGTATTGTCTCATCACCGCCCACTGAGGCCACTTCCAATTCAACCAACTCTTGTTGTTGCAGTAAGGCCTGTAATGAAACTGAGGGCAAAACCATACCTTCATCACTGATAAGATTTAGCTCCTGCGTTAACTCATCCGCATACAACAGTAAACTGGTACCGCTTTGTGCAATAATATATTGCAAATTACTTTCAGACTCGCCTGGATTTAATGGCACCACAATCGCATTCATACTCATCAATGCCAGTGCAGCAATAATGAACTCGGGGCTGTTAAATGAAAATATCGCCACTCTCTGGCCAGGTTCAATACGATAGTGTTTAGCCAAAAAAGCCTGCGCTGAACTTATTGATGCCAAAAATTCCGCATAGTTAAACGTGGCTATGCGTTTGCCCTGTTTGTAATAAGTTAATGCATCTTGTTCCAGATCACCTTGCTGTAAAGACACTAAGAGGTCTCGAATATGCCGATAGGGTGGACTGACTACCCAGTCGGCATTGTCAATACAACGTGCCTGACGAACAAGATAATCAATGTCTTCTCGCTCGGCGATCTCAGGCTGAATATGGGATACGCTAACCATATCATTCGTCACGTAAACTTAAG
>CAZPAE010000021.1:5514-12397 GCA_964584455.1 uncultured Thioalkalispiraceae bacterium | reverse complement strand
TGTTTTTCATACGGTCGCCAGTATTAAGTTGCGTGAGGGAATGGAAGTCGGGTTTCTAGACCAAGGTTATGATTTAGAATTATTACCTGATGCGGATCAGCTAAATTTCAATGAGCTTCCGGTCGGTAGTCAATTTGCCAAAGTCCATCGGACTGAGCCATTGCCCATAGAAGTGCAAAATGAGTTTGGTAAAGATGTGACTGAGCGGTATTTTCAGATAGATTCGGGATGGTTAGTGAATACCGTACCGATTATGCCCTCTATGTTAACCTTGGATTTGGACGTGATTCGGCAAGATTGTCTGTGTTATTTGATGCAAAAATTAGATTTGAGTACCAGTTTGCCTGGTTGAAACACAGAAATATCCTGTAAGTTAATATAATCATTGCAGTTTTTTGATGAAGCGCTATATTAAGTAAACAATATAGATAAACATTGGTAGTGCGCTGTATGCCCAAATTTCGTCTGTTTGCATGTTTAGTTGGCCTTTTCGCTTTATCCTCCGTGAGCCTTGCCAATGAGCTGGCCCAATTGGCAAAACAAATTGATGCCGGTGCATTGACGCAAGTAGAAGGGCGTTTGAACCAGCTATTACAAACAAAACCCGAAAATTACCAAGTGCAATTTTTAAAAGCACGGCTATTGGCCAAACAAGGCAACCAATTAGAAGCGATTCAGCTCTATCGTAAATTGATCAAAATGACACCACAGCAACCGGAAGCCTATAACAACTTGGCTCGTTTGCTGGTAGCGCAGGGAGATATTGAGCAAGCGCAATCATTGCTAGAACAGGCCATGAAAACCCATGCCAGCTATTTTGCGGTGTATGAAAACCTCAGCGCAATCTATGTTGAAATGGCGCGAGAGTCTTATGGTAAGGCGTTACAAATTAATGGTATGAGCAAATCAGTGGCGCTGCGTGAATTACCCAATGTACCAGCAGATGGCTTGCTACAGTTAGCTTCTAGTGAGAATATTCAGGAAAAACAACCAGTTACCAGTCAGTCAGTTTCTCAGCCAGCAGTCAAACAAGTTAACTCATCTGTGGATCAGGACGCTATTATTACTACCCTACAAGGTTGGGCGGCAGCCTGGTCAGAACAGGCTGCAGAGGTGTATTTGGTTTTTTATACCGATGATTTTCATCCGCCAGGGATGTCCCGCCAACGTTGGGAATATGAGCGCCGGATTCGGTTAAAGCGGCCCGAGTGGATTCAAGTGGGTTTGAGCCAGTTTGAAATACAACCATTGGCCAATGGTGATGCAAAAGTGGAACTGATTCAGGAATACCGTGCCAGTAATTATCAGGACAAAACACGCAAACAATTTCAAATGCGTCAGACAATGGATGGTTGGCGCATCGTTGATGAACGTAGCATAGCTAAGCTTAATTAATTTATGAAACTGTTGTCTCCAACATTAATGATCAGTGCAAGTATTGGCTTACTTATGTTAGTAACCATTAGCACACAGAGCCAAACTCTCAGTAGTCTTGTGCAGCCAAATGCCACATTACATCAAGTAGATGATTTACAGGCTGTGCCGGATAGTTTGGCGGGGTTGATTCGCAAAATGGATCAACGTATTGCACAAGATCAAAAGGATTATGAGGCACAGTTGCTCAAGAGTATTATGTTGTTTCAGTCTGGACAGCCAGCTTTAGCGCGAACCGAGATTGAAAAGCTCACCCAACGTGCACCTAAATTTCATTTAGCACATTTATTTCGTGCAGACTTAATTGCATCCAGTAGTAATGCCATTAGTGATATTGGTCGTTTAGGTGTATTCAGTGCTGATAACAAACACCACCAAGCATTAGAGGCGCTGAGGCAAGAGGCACGTATGCGAATTAAGGCTAATCTGCTGCCTAGCCAGGAAGATAGGGTGCCATTACAGTTATTGCATCTAAGTCATAATGTAAAAACAGCGCTATTGGTCGATAAATCACAACATCGTTTGTATATCTACGAGCGGCAAGGTCCGAATCAACCGCCTCGTTTAGTGCAAGATTATTATGTTAGTACGGGTCGCAAAACCGGTAACAAATTGTTAGAAGGTGATTTACGTACCCCAGAAGGCGTGTATTTCATTACCTCATGGATTCCTGATAACAACCTACCCGATAAATATGGTGTAGGTGCTTTCCCTACTAATTATCCCAATGTACTGGATCGTAAATTAGGTAAAACCGGCAATGGCATTTGGTTACATGGGACAGATCCTATTTATTACTCTCGGCCTCCTTTAGATAGCGAAGGTTGTGTGGTGTTATCTAATATTGATCTTAGCCGGATTCGCCATTTAATTAAGCCAGGTACCACCCCGTTTGTTATTGCTGATAGAGTTGAGTGGGTGGATAGAGCGCACTGGCAAATGGCCAGGGCTGAATTACTCAAAGCGCTAAACACCTGGCGGCGTGATTGGGAAAGTCGTAATGTGAATAAATATTTGAGCCATTATAGTGATGAGTTTTGGAGTAGTAAGCATAATTTTCGCAGTTGGCGTCAATACAAGTCGGGCGTGATTCGGCGTAAGACTTATCAGAAGATTGATTTATCGGACATTTCACTTTTTTACTATCCCCGTCAGGCAAGCTCTGGCAAACAGATGGTGTTAGCAAAGTTCCGGCAGCACTATCAGTCAAACAACTTTAACAGTGACTCGAACAAGCGGCTTTATTTAAGTCGCCAGCAAGATAAGTGGAAAATTATCTACGAAGGGCGTTAGTAATAACGCAAGTGGTACCACAAACGACCCACTAGTTCATGTAACATCAAACGTGAGTTATACAGTGATGTGGCACTGGGCAAGAGTCGCACTAAAATAGGTTTAGTGGACGGTGTATAAAGTTTAGTGGGGGCGGCTGTGACGGTAAAGCCCGCCTTTTCAAACGCTTCTTTAGAACGTTTCATATGTAAGGAATGGGTAACAAGAATAATATGCTGAATATTTTCTTTGGATAATAAGGCATAGCTTTCAATTGCATTTTCATACGTGGTACGGCTTTTACCTTCAGCCCAATGCACAATACTGATAAAGGCATCTTCAAGTACTTGTTTCATGAGTATCGCTTCGGGTTGTTGGTCATCGTAAAAGCTACCGCCACTGGTTAAAATCGGTAACCGCGATTTACGCTGTAAATAAGCACCATAACGGATACGTTCTAAGGTGAAAGAGGAAACCGTATCTGATTGGTATTCCGGTGCGTTACTGTAGCGACCACCGCCTAGAATCACGATAGCTTTGGCTTGGGTATTAGCAAGTTGGCTAATATCTAAGGCAGGTATATCTTCTTGGGTTGAGATTAAGAAGCCAGAGATAAGTGGTGTGCTGAGTAAGTAGAGTAATATAAAGCTAGCAAAAATAAAGGTTTTACCTGTTTTATAAAAGCGTCGTTTTATCAATAGGCCAAATAATGCCAGAGATAAAAATAACCCCGGCGGTAAAATAAGCGTTTCTATTGATTTAGTGAGTAACAGTTCCATATAGGCTAATCAGTTGCATTTTGTGCTTGTGTGTCGGCATGATAAGAAGAACGAACCATAGGGCCACTGGCAACATTCTTAAAGCCGATTTCATAGCCTATTTTCTCTAACTCGGCAAATTCTTCAGGCGTAACGTATCGTTCCACTGCTAAATGGTGTTGGCTGGGTTGTAAGTATTGACCAAGCGTGATCATATCACAGTGATGTTGATGTAAATCTTGCATTACTGCGACTATTTCATCTTTGGTTTCACCTAGACCTAACATTAAGCCGGATTTAGTGGGCACGTCAGGGTGTAGGCTTTTAAATTGTTTAATCAAGTCAAGTGACCATTGATAATCGGAACCTGGTCGCGCCTGTTTGTATAATCGAGGTACGGTTTCTAGATTATGATTAAACACATCCGGTGGACTTTGATTTAAGATAGAGAGGGCTCTATCCATACGGCCCCGAAAGTCCGGGGTTAGGATTTCAATTTTTGTTGTTGGGCAATGTTGGCGAATTGCATCAATGCAGGCTGTGAAATGGCCGGCACCACCATCACGTAGATCATCGCGATCGACTGAAGTAACAACCACATAACGTAGCTTCATTGCTGAGATCGTTTTTGCGAGATTCGTAGGTTCATTTTCATCAAGTGGTTCAGGGCGGCCATGGGCAACATCACAAAATGGGCAGCGTCGAGTACAGATATTACCCATAATCATAAACGTTGCCGTACCATGCTCAAAGCATTCACCGATATTGGGGCAGGCTGCTTCTTCACAAACGGTATGCAAGTCATGATCGCGTAAAACGGATTTTAAGTGTGCCACGGCGGGTGAATTAGGTGCTCGTGCTCGGATCCAGCGCGGCTTAGCTAATGGCCTCGTTTTGGCAACCACTTTAATAGGAATGCGCGACACTTTGCTTTCCCCTTTTAGAGGATTGGCCGGTGACGGTAATACTTCGTCGCTTGTGTCTTTGCGTTGTGTCATAAATTTATCTCGTTACAGCTTAGGGTAGCCTAAATATTGGCAAAGATGTTGGTGTAATTGTGTTTGGATGGTATTTAAGTCTGGACAGGCCTGTTTTAATAGGTCTGATAGTTGTGTTGTCGCCATCCCCGCATAACCACAAGGATTAATATCGGTAAAAGGGTTAAGGTCCATATCCACATTCAATGCAAGACCATGGTAACTCTTACCGTGTTTAATCCGTAGACCCAAAGCGGCGATTTTGGCTCCATCCACATAAATACCCGGTGCGCCAGTGAGTCGTTCACCATGAATATCATAATACTGCAATAAGTCTAAAATAGATTGTTCAATAAGATACACTAATTGTTTGACACTGATATTCAACCGAGCAATATCAATTAGCAGATAACTGACTAATTGTCCTGGGCCGTGATAAGTCACCTGGCCACCTCGGTCAACATTGATCACCGGGATCCCATTATCAGCCAATAAGTGATGACGTTTACCATTGAGTCCCAGGGTATAAACCGGGTGATGTTGTAAATACCAGATTTCGTCGGCGCACTGCTCATTACGTTGTTGGGTAAACGTGCGCATAGCCTCCCAGGTTGTTTGATAATCACGTAGACCGAGGTCTTTGATGATCACAGCAGGGACAGTATTTGGAATAGGTGTCGCCGGCATAATTATAATGCCATGATAACGTGTTCGCAGGCTGTTAGGTCTTGATAAATAGCATCCAACTGAGCACGACTTTGCGCAGTAATGGTCAGCGTTAATGCAGCATAGTTACTTTTTTGGCTTTCTCTACGCTTTAACTGATGTTCGGCAAACTCTGGAATATGCTGTTGGATAATCAATAGTACCGCCTGCTCAAAGTGTTGATTGGCTTTACCCATTACCTTGATGGGAAACTCACAGGGGAACTCAAATAAGGTGTCTTGTTGATCGCTCATGCATTCGCCTGTTTAAGTTGTGCCTTATAGCCCTGGAAAATACCATACATCTTTTGGCTAATGGGGCCTGGTTTACCGTTGCCAATCGTCCGATCATCCAATGTGACAACAGGTAAAATTTCTTTTGTTGAACTGGTTAACCAGATCTCATCAGCCTGTTGCAGTTCATCGGCACTAATCGCGGTTTCTTCACAGGCAAGCTGGTGGCTTGCGGCTAATTCAACAATAAGGTCGCGCGTGATGCCAGGCAGTAAGCGAGATGTTTTTGGCGGTGTTTTGATAACACCGTCTTTCACTATGAAAATATTACTTGCCGCCCCTTCAGTAACATCGTTATCTCGAATAAGAATGGCTTCTTGTGCGCCTTTATCAACAGCAGCCTGTCGTGACAAAATATTAGGTAACAATGCAATTGCTTTAATATTACAGTATTGCCAGCGGATATCATCTAAGGTGATAGCGGCAACACCTTTGTTGAAGCTAACTTCATCGGTAACAGTTAATGGGTTGGACATCACAAAGACGGTGGGCTCTATTTCTGCCGGAAAAGCATGATCGCGTTTAGCAATACCTCGTGTGATTTGTAAGTAGATTGACTGATCATCGACATCATGCTTTTCGATCATCTGCGTGATTAGCGATTGCCAGTCTGTATCAGAAAGGGGGTTGCTAATACGAATTGCATCTAAACTGTTTTGTAGACGGGTTAAATGTTCCGATAATCGAAATGGGCGCCGTTGATAAACTGGAATGACCTCATAAACCCCATCACCAAACACAAAACCACGATCTAATACGGAGACTTTTGCCTGATCAAGCGGTAAAAACGTTCCATTAAGATAAACAATGGGTTGTTGCATAAATGAAGCAGCGTTACTTATTGAAACAGGAGTTTCACATTATCCACTGTGCGACGCCAAAACCCACCTTCGGGAACATCTTCTAACGCAATAAGCGGGCGCTGCACAATTACATCTTCACCGAGTTTAACTTCCACCGTACCATAGGTTTGTCCTTTGGCAATAGGCGCAACAATAGTCGGATCCACATTCATATGGGCCTTAATTTGGTTGCGCTTACCCCGCGGTGTGGTGATAAACAGACTTTGGTTTAAACCGAGTGGTACTGACTCTTTTTCACCTTTCCAAATACGCATATCAGTCAGTGGTGCATTAGCGGTATGCAACTTAAAGGTTTCGTAGAAACGGAAGCCATAGCTAAGTAATTTACGACTCGCTGTTTCTCTTGATCTTTCAGAGTTGGTTCCTGCCACAATGGAAATAAGCCGCATGTTGTTTTGTTGAGCTGAAGAAATAAGGCAATAACCGGCTGAATCTGTATGGCCGGTTTTAACACCGTCCACATGTTCTTCAAGCCAAAGTAACCGGTTACGATTAAATTGGGGAATATTATTATAAGTATACTGTTTAATCTTATAGAGTGCGTAATGTTCAGGGAAGTCGTGTATTAATGCACGAGTCAA
>CAZPAE010000021.1:0-5490 GCA_964584455.1 uncultured Thioalkalispiraceae bacterium | reverse complement strand
ACGGCGAGATCTGCTGCAGTAGTGTAATGATCTTTGTTAGGCCAGCCCGTGCTATTCATAAACTGGGTGTTGTTCATACCCAGGCGCTGGGCATGTTGGTTCATGAGGTTGGCAAAACTCTCTTCGCTACCGGCGGCATGCTCTGCTAAGGCAATACTCGCATCATTACCTGATTGGACAATCATACCCAACATAAGCTCTTTAACTGGGACCTGTTTGTTCACCTCTACGAACATGCGCGAGCCTTTCATGCGCCAGGCTTTTTCGCTAATACGTACCTGGTCCTCTAGGTTAATAGCGCCATTTTTCATCTCATGCATAATGACATAGGCGGTCATGATTTTGGTCATGCTGGCCGGTTCAATGCGCTTGTCCATGTCTTTTTCAGTGAGCACGTGGCCGCTATGATAATCCATCAATAAATAGGATTTGGCGCTGATTTTTGGGGCCGCGGGGATGAGATCGGCATTGGCTGTGTTGCTCATCGCCATGATAGAAACAGCGATAATTAAAAAAATCTTTTTACTCAATAACATAGCTACCTCACCTGAAATTTCAGTGCCTATTGTAACGTGCCTAGCGCTGTGGCGCACATTCTTGCGCTGCCACCGCCATAAATAGGCACGGTTTAATCGATGACCACATGGGGGGCGGGATAACCTTGTTCGTCAATGCGCTTGGCGATGGCATCCGCTTCTTGTACCGAGCGAAGTGGGCCGATACGAACACGGTACAGCTTGTCGGTTTGGAGATAAGCTAGCTCCACATTACGACTAGGGAATAATCCACGTAGCTGTTGTTGTAATTGAGCCGCGTTGTGTTGGCTAGAGAAAGCACCTGCTTGAATATATAAGGTATTGGGGGAAACCGCTTGTGTGGGCTTAGCTGGGGTAGGTTTGGTCCGAGTACTACCCTTACGCCAGGTTTTAGGATCAATACTGCGTACTTCAACTAGGCCGGTGCCAGTAGCGATGATACCGAGCTTTTTTGCTGCTACGTAAGATAAGTCGATAATACGATTAGAGTGAAAAGGACCACGATCATTGACTTTAACGATAATCTTGCGGCCATTTTTTAAATTAGTCACTTGCACATAAGTGGGCAAAGGAAGCTTGGTATGTGCTGCGGTCATTTTATACATATTATATATTTCACCGCTCGATGTTTTACGACCATGAAACTTTGTGCCATACCATGAGGCAATACCACGTTGCACATAACCTTTGGCACTATCCATCACATAATAGGTTTTACCGAATACACGATAAGATGCGGGATTACCCGTTTGGCTCTTGGGTTCAGCACGGGGAACGGCATTGGGAATCTTACTAACATTGATATTGGCTCGAGGCGCACCATCTTGATTGGATGTAAAAGAACACGCCATTAAACTCAGGCAAGTGCCGAGTAATAGACTATATTTTATGAGCTTATGATCGTACATCTGTAATTAAACGATCTCTTTAACAATTAATTTAACGAGATTTGGCGATTTCGTTGCTCAGTTGAAACACTGCCATAGAATAGAGTGCACTATGGTTATAACGGCTAATAACATAGAAGTTATGCCATGCGACCCAATGTTCTACTCCATCACCATTGCGTAGCTCAAGTAAAGTCCCTTTTAAGTTTTCTGGTATATTATTGGGTAGATTCACACCCGCTAAGCGTAGTTCGTTTGCGCTGTAACGTGGTTTGAGTGACTTACCCAGTAAAGAGCGGTACTTCGCACCGCTAACAGTAACTTTGTGCGCAACCGGTTGGCCTGGTTTCCAACCGTGTTTTTTAAAGTAATTGGCGACACTTGCTAAGGCATCGCCTGTATTATTCCATAGGTCACGGCGCCCATCTTTATCAAAATCGACCGCGTAACTGCGAAAGCTACTAGAAATAAACTGCGGGATACCCATGGCACCGGCGTAAGAGCCTTTCTGTGCTAATGGATCTAAACTTTCTTCGCGCACCATAAGCAAATAATGTTTTAGCTCACTACGAAAGAATTTAGCTCGTGGCGGATAGCCAAAGGCCAGTGTCGCCAGTGAATCAAAAACAGGATAACGTCCTTTGTGTTTACCATAGCGGGTTTCGACACCGACGATGGCAACCATAATTTGTTCTGGTACTTGATATTGTTTGGCTATCTTCGCTAATGCATCGCCATGTTGTTGCCAAAACATCACGCCACCTCGGACTCGCTCACGGGTCACAAAGATAGGGCGGTATTCGTACCAGGGCTTACCTTCGGCTGGGCGTGAAATAGCATCAATGATGCTTTGATGATGGCGTGCTTTTTTAAATAGGGAATTTAATTGATTAGCATCATATTTATGTTCAGTGGACATTTCTTTAATAAAGCCATTGAAAATAGATAAATCCTCAAAAGGTTGAGGTTTAGCTGCATGCACTGAGGATACCGATACCAGCGCGATTAGACCAAAAATAAATTTAATACGATCGTACACAATTAACTCCATATCTTGCTTAACTTGCAATTAACTTCCGGTGTGTTTGGATCGACATCAAAATACCGAATCCTGCCATTAAGGTCACCATGGATGTCCCCCCATTACTAACTAGCGGTAATGGAATGCCTACAACCGGTAATATACCACTGACCATCCCGATATTGATAAACACATAAGTAAAGAAAGTGAGTGTAATACTACCGGCCAATAAACGTGTAAACGTATCTTGCGCTTGTGCGGCAATAATTAAGCCACGCGCAATAATCATGACATAAATCGTCAGCAATAACAGTGAACCAAGTAGACCAAATTCTTCACTAAATACTGAGAAAATAAAATCGGTATTTCGTTCCGGTAAAAAGTCTAAATGTGATTGGGTTCCATTTAACCAACCCTTGCCGTAAACCCCCCCCGAACCGATAGCAATGGTCGATTGAATAATATGGTATCCCGAGCCCAGTGGGTCGCTTTCGGGGCTGAGTAAGGTGAGTACCCGCTTGCGTTGGTATTCATGCATACCATATTGCCAAAGCACCCAAGCCATGGGGATCAATAAGATGAAACTGCTAATAATGATTCGCCAGCGTAGCCCAGCTAAAAACAGTACAAATATCCCGGCACTGGCTAGAATGATGGCGGTACCGAGATCGGGCTGCTTTGCAACAAGTATCGTTGGCAACAAAATAATTCCGAGCGCAACAATAATCCGTGATAGGCGTGGTGGTAAAGTGGATTCGGATAAATACCATGCTACCATCATGGGCAAGGCGATTTTCATTAGTTCTGAAGGCTGAAATTTAACAAAACCAAGATTAAGCCAGCGTTGTGCGCCTTTACCCACATCACCGGCCGTGAGCACAACGATCAAGGTGATGATGACAGCACCAAAAATCCAAGGGGTCCAATGCTCAATGGTGTCGGGTGACACTTGGGCAATGGCAAACATCACAAACAGCGCAACTAAGAAATGTACTAGTTGCTTATAGATTTGATCCATATCTTGGTCGCTGGCGCTATATTGGATCATGATGCTGGTGCAAAGCAGTAATAGCAGGCCTAACAACAGTGGCACATCGATATGTAAATTCATCATCAGCCGCCGTCCCGCAGAGAGGCGAGTATCTTCAGCAAATTCTGAATTTGAGAATCCTGACATTATTGGCCTTTTAGTAAATAAGCATCCATCACTTTGCGAACAATCGGTGCGGCAACGGCACCACCACTGCCCCCATTTTCAACAATCACGGCAACCGCTATGCGGGGTTTTTCCGCTGGGGCAAAACCAATAAAAAGTGCATGGTGACGAAGCCGTTTGGCTACTTTTTCTTCCTCATACTCTTCATCTTGCTTAATAGTAAAGACTTGTGCGGTACCGGTTTTACCTGCGATCTTATAGCTCAGGTTTTGGCTGATGCCACGTGCGGTGCCGCTGACACCATGTACTACATCTATCATCGCATCGATCACCGGTTGCCAGTTAGCGGGCTCATTTAAAGTTACCGTAGCGTTAAGCTTAGGTTTTTGCAATACCATATTCTCGACACCGGATTCGCCTACTGCATAGACAATATGCGGGCGATATAATTTGCCATGATTGCCAAGGCTGGCAGTGGCATAGGCCAGTTGTAAGGGCGTGGTTAAGGTAAAACCTTGGCCGATACCGGTAATCAAGGTTTCGCCAGGGAACCAGGGTAATTGGTGGGTTTTTCTTTTCCACTCTCGGGAAGGTAGCAGACCTTTATTTTCTCCACGAATATCAATCCCGGTTTTTTTACCCAAACCAAATTTGCCTAAGAAACTTTGTAATCGATCAATCTTGAGTGCTAAGGAGAGGTCATAAAAATAAACATCACAGGATTCTACAATGGCTTTGGTTAAATCAGTTTTACCATGGCCTTCTTTTTTCCAGTCCCGATATTTATGGTCATCGTTTTTGAGAGTGTAATAGCCAGAGCAATATATCGATTTATGTGGGGTTGTGAGCTTTTCCTCTAAACCGGCTAAACCGACTATTGGTTTGATGGTTGAGCCCGGCGGATAACGGCCTTGGATAGCACGGTTAAATAAAGGGCGTTCTGGTGATTGACTTAAGGCTCTGTAGGTTTTGCTATCTAGTCCATTTACGAATAGGTTGGGATCGTAAGTGGGCATACTCGCGAAGGCAAGAATAGCACCATCATTAGGATCTAATGCCACCAGTGCACCATTATTATCACCGAAGGCTTGCTCGGCAACACGCTGTACTTCGGCATCAATGGTCATATACAAATCTTTACCCGGTATCGGCAGGACTTCAGGTACTTCGCTTAGAATACGGCCTTGGGAGTTGGTTTCCACCCGCTCAAAACCCACTTCGCCGTGTAATAGATCTTCATAAGAACGTTCAACACCCACCTTCCCAATATGCTTGGTGGCACTATAGCGTGAGTCGTTGTTGAGTCTTTTTAGTTCACGTTCATTGATTCGGCCTACATAACCGATGGCATGGGAGGCTAGCTTGCCTTGTGGATAATCACGAGTGAGTTCGGCCTGTACCTCAACGCCAGGTAGTCTATCTTGATTAACCGCAACCTTTGCACGCTCTACATCATTAAGGCGAAAACGTAATGGCACCCCTTCGAAACGGCGTTTTTTCTTACGTAATTGGTGAAAGCGTGTGATTTCTTCCTCGCTAATCTCAATGAGGTTTTTGAGTTCTTGTAAGGTGGCATCGAGGTCTTTGACATGTTCGGGGATCAGGTTCAGGGTGAAGGTAGGGAAATTTTGCGCGAGTAGAATGCCATTACGGTCATAAATCAGGCCGCGGGTTGGGGCGAGCGGTAAAATATTCAGCCTGTTTTCTTCTGATAACGTGGTGTAGTGATCATGATTGACGATTTGCAGATAGATTAATCGTACAATGAGTAGGCACAACATTAATACCGCGATAATCGCAGTGAGCAAGATGCGTTTTTGAAAAAGATGCGTCTCGCGGAAATGATCCTTAATCGTTAACGAGCTTTTCTTCGCCATAAAATCTTAGCTG
>CAZPAE010000020.1:4706-12432 GCA_964584455.1 uncultured Thioalkalispiraceae bacterium | reverse complement strand
ACCACAATATGTTGTGTCATGGAAGCCTTTTCCTGCCTCTAAGACACAAGTATTACTGTATAAAAAACGCTCGATTTATATCACTGCCCAGCAAACAAACGCTGCCGATAGCCTTGTATCAGTAACACCAATCCCACCATCACCAGCGGTAACGACAATACCATCCCCATGGTTAACCAATCGCCTAGTAGGTAGCCAATATGCGCATCGGGCTCGCGGAAAAACTCCACAAAGGTACGAAACACCCCATAGCCAACGGCAAACCAACCGGATATCACCATCACTGGCTGTGGTTTACGAGCAATCCACCATAGCAGAGCAAACAACACAATCCCTTCTAATAAGGCCTCATACAGTGGCGTAGGATGGCGCGGCAACATGTCTATCTTGGGGAAAATCATCGCCCAACTCATCTCAGCAGGTTTGCCCCACAACTCACCGTTCACAAAATTAGCTATGCGTCCGCTGAACAGGCCCAATGGTGCCACCATGGCTAATAAATCTACAATGACAAAATAGCGGTGTTGATACTTACGACAAAACAGCCACATGGCCAACATGCAGCCGAGAAAACCGCCATGGAATGACATGCCGCCCTCGTGAATGGACACGACTCGTAACAATGCTTGCCACATATTGGGCTGGTCAAATAGATTGCCGAGATCATAAAACAGTACATAGCCTAAACGACCACCGAGCACGACACCCAAACCAATATAAAACAACAAGTCATCTACTTGGGCCGCGTTAATCTTCCAGAGTGGATGACGTCGAACTAAATAACGTGCCAGCCCCCAACCACCGACTAAGCCAATTAAATAACTAATGCCATACCAGTGAATCCCCCACCCGAAAACTGAAAAGGCCACCGGATCAAACTCCACGACAAAATAACTAATCTGCTCCATACTGCTCTCTTGTTGACGATCGCTGATAAGTGAGTACTCGCTGCTATGCACAAGCATTGAGCCTAACGACAAAATCAAACTATCATACCGGTTTTACTGAATGACTGCCCACGCAGACAACCCTAAAAACTTATGAGCCAGACACAAAAACAAAATCGACTCGCCCAAGAATCTAGCCCTTATTTACTGCAACACGCTGATAATCCGGTGGATTGGTGGCCATGGGGACCACAAGCATTACAAAAAGCTAAACAGGAAAATAAGTTGATCCTATTATCAGTGGGTTATTCTGCCTGTCACTGGTGTCATGTGATGGCCCATGAATCGTTTGAAGATCCCGACACGGCTGCGGTGATGAATCAACATTACATCAATATTAAAGTGGATCGTGAAGAGCGCCCTGACTTAGATAAAATTTATCAAACCGCACATCAGTTGCTTAATCAACGCGCAGGCGGCTGGCCATTAACCATGATCCTAAGCCCAGAGCAACATATCCCGATCTTCGCAGGAACCTATTTTCCGGTAACAGAAAAACATGGCTTACCGGCTTTTAAAGACTTACTCAAACACATAGATGAGTTTTATCAAGCCCATCCTGATGATATTCAGCAACAAAACCAATCGTTAATGGATGCGCTCGATGCTATCTCACAACCGAATAGCGAACCCGGTACCCCCAGTTCATTGCCTTTAGATCAAGCACGCCAACAATTAGCCCAACAGTTTGATAACACCCATGCGGGATTTGGTAAAGCCCCTAAGTTTCCACACCCTTCTAACTTAGCATTCTTATTACGTTATTGGTTAACCAGTAATGCAAACCAAAATCCGGACCAACAAAGCTTGCATATGTTACGCATGAGCTTACATGCTATGGCATCTGGTGGTATTTACGATCAACTCGGCGGTGGTTTCTTTCGTTACGCGGTTGACGATTATTGGATGATCCCACACTTTGAGAAAATGCTTTACGATAATGGCCCGCTAGTCAGTTTATACGCCCAGGCTTATAAAACTATCGGGGACAGTGTCTTCGCACGCATTGCACAAGACACGTGCCAGTGGGTGATTGATGAAATGCAATCACCACAAGGTGGCTATTACTCCACGCTAGATGCTGACGCCGAAGGCCACGAAGGCAAGTTTTATGTATGGAACAAAGCTGAAGTACAAAGCTTGCTGGATGAACCTAGCTTCGCTTTGTTCAGCAAACTATTTGGCTTTGATCGAGCCGCCAACTTTGAAGGCCAATGGCATCTACATTTGTATGAATCTTTAGATACGGTTGCCACTGAACTCGGTATTGATATGGATACCGCAGCATCACAATTACAACAAGCCCAACAACAATTACTTGCTAAGCGCGCACAGCGTATTCGCCCTAGCCGAGACGAGAAAATCTTAACCAGTTGGAATGGCTTAATGATAAAAGGCATGGCACAAGCCGGTCACTTGCTATCACAACCACAGTTTATTGCATCCGCACAACAGGCCGTAGACTTTATTCAGCAACATATGTTTGAAGACAATCGTTTATTTGCCACCTATAAAGATAGCCAAGCACGTTTAATGGCTTACTTAGATGATTATGCTTTCTTACTTGACGCCGCCTTACACTTATTACAGGCAGCTTGGCAAGAACGTCACTTACAATTTGCTATCGCACTCGCTGATACACTACTAACCCACTTTGAAGACACTGAACAAGGTGGATTTTATTTTACCGCGCATGATCACGAACAACTCATCCAACGGCCGAAACCGTTGAGCGATGAAGCTATCCCAGCAGGTAACGCCATTGCGGCACAAGCATTAATTAATCTCGGTCACTTGCTCGGGGAAAACCGCTACATTGAAGCCGGTGAACGCACATTACACTATGCCTGGGCAGCGCTCAGCCATGCGCCTTATGCCCATGCCAGTATGCTGATGGTTGCAGAAACTTACCTCTATCCCCCTGAACAAATCATCATTCGGGGTAGTACACAAGATAGTCAGGCTTGGCTTGATATAACCAAGGCACATTATCTACCTCAACGCAGTGTTTATGCTATTGCTGATGATGCCAACACATTACCCGGCTTATTAGCCCAACGCACTCATCAGGAGGGTAAAGTCATGGCTTATATTTGCCAAGGTACGCAATGCCAGGCACCAATAACAGATTTAGATGCATTTACCCAATACCTTCAAAAAGAACTAGACTAATCTTACAAAGGAATCATATGGATTCAAATCATACTTTTAGCATTATTAGAAAAATAAACACGGTACTCATACTATTAATCCTTATTGGCGTACTGAGTATTATTGTTTTTTTTATAGTAGAAATGCGTGGTCATCAACAAGACCGTACTGTTGAAGTCACAAATAATAGCACTCCCACCCCTGAAGCTGATGTCAAATTACAACTTGGTAATCTACAAAAAATCACCGGACATAATACATCTTATATTACGCTCAACTCGAAAAAAGAAGGTGGTAAATTAGGCTCCGGTAATCGTGGCAGTCATATGAGAAATATCCTATTTTTTGTAGGACAAGACATGAACCCGAAGTGGTTATACAAACACCACAACCACCTAATATTATGCTTATGTACATTTAAAACGGACTATCAAAAGGACCAGCAACGCCAGGTAATTGGCTTATATGTCCATGTGATTAAAACTGACACCAATGGTGATGGAAAACTATCGAAAAAAGATAAAAGCACTATAGCACTGATCAATACCGACGGTAGTAGCTATCAGGAAATAGAAACAAATATTGATCAAATTATTGATTCAGATGTTACTGATGATGGCCAATCAGCAATCTTCATTGTACAAGTTGGCACCGATATTATCATGAAAAAATACTCGCTCATCACACAGAAGAAACTTTCCGAACAAATCATTACTAATATAAAGCGACCATCAAATCCATAGCATCACTCTATGTTGAAAATCATTAAACTATTTATTCCAGCCCTCATTCCATCATGGAATTTTTTTGATGTTATCGCACCCTCACCCCGTATCGAATATACTTTATTAAGTTCAATACAAACCACACCAAGCCAATGGCATGCCTTTCGACCACGCCCGGCACACGTATCACTCATTATTATGTTAAAACGGATGCTCTGGAATCCTTGGTGGAATGAGACCCTATTTATGATGAGTTGTGCCGAACGGCTCATGGAAGCCCCAACCCGACACAGTGAACAGCAAATTTTGCAGCGCATCATTAGTGATATTCAGCAACCATCGGTAAATATTGACTTAGCCAATACTACGTATGTGCAATTTCGACTACTGACAGTGGCCCGCCATGGTGACACGTTACAAGAAAGCATTGTCTACCATTCAGGTATCCATTCTCTACCTCAGAAGAGCAGCGCGTGAACCTAGACGACGCTATTCGCTTAACAGAAATTTTACTCGGTATTGCCTTTGTGCAACAAAGCATTGAACACTTCAATACACCACATATACGTTATTTATTCATTACTCGCTTACTACTCGCTATTGCCTTAATCATAGGAATTTATACTGTTGGGGTATCACTCACTTTATTACTGACAAGTGTAATACTATTACATCATTTCCAAGGTGCCTATAACGGTGGTGCCGATCGTATGGGCTTACTGATATTAGTTTGCTTATGCCTCACCCATACTCTACCTAGCACTTATTGGCGAGAAGTGGCGTTTGGTTATTTAGCATTACAGCTGGTTCTTTCCTATTTTATTTCTGGCTGGGTTAAAATCATCAACCCTGACTGGCGAAATGGCCAAGCCCTATGGGATGTGTTCCGCTTCTCTGCTTACCCAGTTAGTGAGTCTTTGCGTGGCTGGGTAAACTGGCCAAAACTATTACTCGTCATGTCTTGGTGCGTCATATCATTTGAATTACTGTTCCCCTTAGCACTACTTACCCAAACCAGTCTCATCATTGCACTGGTTATCGCTGCTATTTTTCATCTTAGCAATGCTTTTATCTTTGGGTTAAACCGCTTTTTCTGGATTTGGATAACCGCTTACCCTTCACTACTTTGGCTACAACAACGGATTTAATGCATTAAATAAATCTGAATTTGTCTTTTTACCACTATAAAATTTCGTTTGCTCGATAATATTCTGTTCTGCATAGGTACCATGTAATACCAATCACCAACCTCATTACGTATTACAAATAAAAATCATATCTAGATCACTATTCTGTAACTGTGCTTGTGCTAGCCTAGCACAAGCTAGTTTTCAGTTCGTTTTTATAATAGTGAATAGCTAGCTAATAATTTTGTGTGCATAGTTCACAAAATTATATTTTGCCCATTAACAAGGAAAAGGAGTAAGTTGATATGAAAAAAGTGATTTTAGCGGCATCGCTGTTATTAGCAGCCGGTAGCGCTATAGCAGCACAAGGAACTGTCACAGGTAATGTTAGTATTATTCGTTCACATGACTCAAGTATTGCCCATGACTGGGTCACGATTGTAGGCGGAACCAGTGCAGGTAGTTGTACATCAAGCTACAACAGCTTAATCGCATTCGCTTTTGAGGATGATTTAAAAGGTAGTCGTCACTTAACTATCGCATTAGAAGCTAAACTAGCTAACAAGCAAATTACGGTTACCTATGATGACGTCAACTTCAATAATAATGGTGTTTGTTTTGTAAAACATATTGATATTTTGTAGCCTAGCGTACTAAGGGTGGTGATAAGTACCTTTTATCACCACCTACCCCTGACATAAAACCTAGATAAACCAAACTTAAATTGTTACACCATTTGTTTTACCTATCCAGCCTTTTAGGGCTACTTTTTTCCCTTTATATTCAGTTAAAATAGCAACAATATCGGAGTTCGGCTAACCAGGTTATTGATACGTTAAATCATTAGCCATATGGGCCAAAATCCACTTTTTAAGCCAGGATGTCTTGAGAGAGGGACATGATTAAAAACCTAATCATGCTAATAGGTTGTATCGTTCTGCCTTGGTTACTTAATGGCTGTACCTATCTCAAATATGCCACGGTACAGGCTGAATATGCCCAGCTACAAGATGCTGATCCCAGCCAGGTTAATTTAAAGCATATGCTGGACCGGGAAACCTTTTTTGTATATGGACAAACCATTGATGAATCAAACCTATATACGGATACGTCAATGGCCATCGCAGCTTATTCCAGTAAGTTCAAACAGAATGAGCGCGTCGATACCATGTTCTTTACTGGAACCGGTACCCACTACGGCTTGAATTTACCGGAAGGTCATTATACGTTTTTAGTCTATGCCGATAGTAACAATGATCAACGTTTTGAACCTACCGAAGTGGTAGGGAAAAAGCACATCACTCTCAGCACAACCACCATACCCGATAAAATAAAGAGCCGTGTTGATATCCCATTAACTCCGCCGCTACACATAACCTGGGCAAATCTAATTCCACGCCCTAAAACACTAACACTCAAACAATCGCTATTTTATCCCACAGGGACAATTCGCCAGCTAAGTGATCCACTATTCAATGAAGAAATAGCAACACTGGGGATGTATGATCCTGCTTCGTTTTTAGAACATGCGCCGACCATGTTTTATGCACTCGAAGAAGACTTGGGTTATAAGATTCCTGTCGTGTTTGTGCATGGCATCGGTGGTAGCGCAAGATCATTTGCACCGATTGTTGAACAACTAGATAAAAAACACTACCGGCCTTGGTTTTTTTACTACCCTTCCGGTGGCGACTTACATCAACTGGCTGATTTTTTTTATCAACTCTTTCTTTCCGGTGACGTCATCCCATTAGGTGAAATGCCACTCGTTATCGTGGCTCACAGTATGGGGGGCTTGGTGGTACGGGAAGCCTTTAACCAATACCAAGGTAGTGAAAATGAAAATAAAGTCTCACTGTTTGTTAGCATTGCTACCCCATTTGGTGGGCACCCATCGGCTGCCTTAGGTGAAAAACATGGTTTAATTGTGCTACCTGCATGGCGTGACTTAAACCCAAATAATAAGTTTATTAAGACCTTATACCGAAACCCTTTACCTGACTTTATGCAACACCAACTTATCTATGCTTACAATAACACGAGCACCGTCAAGCTCGGTGATAACAGTGATGGTGTTGTACCGCTACATAGTCAGCTGTACCCATTAGCCCAGCAACAATCATCCGCTCAGTTTGGATTTAATAGTGGGCATACTAACATTCTAGAAAACCAAGAAATGATAAAATACCTTTTAAACAAGATAAGCAATGTAAAGAATATCTATCCAGCCCCCCAATTAAAGCGACTGACTGCCGGTGGCTTTAATGTGACACTAAGTGATAAATACAGCCCAACCACCCAATATCTTATAAAGTCTGTTGGTGAATATCTTGTCTGTTTAGCCAAAGGTATTATTGAACCTATCAACCCCGATCAGGCCCGCTTTGTTCAGGCAGTACAAGGTAAAACAATCTCTACTAACGCATTAGAAAATGAGTTTATTCTATTTATGAATGAATACCCTGACATCGTTGCAGCAGTAAACTAAAATGATGTCGCTACGATTGGCAAAGGACCTGCTCCAATGATATATCACTTAGCACAATTGAATGTCGCCCGCTTTAAATTACCAATTGAACACCCCAATAATGCGGACTTTGTGAATAACTTAGATAGGGTTAACGCCATTGCAGAATCGCAACCTGGCTTTGTTTGGCGACTGACCGGTGAAGGTAATGATGCGATGGATCTGCAAATGTTCGATGATCCCAACATTATTACCAATATATCTGTTTGGGTGGATATTGAAGCACTAACTCATTTCGTATACCGCAAT